>SXOM01000645.1 GCA_005776735.1 Pseudomonadota bacterium | reverse complement strand
TGGGCCCCCCGGCCGGGGCCCTGGTCGGCGCGCTCGGCGCCGCGCTCCTGGTCGGCGCACTGCCCGGGGCGGTGCGCACCTCCCCCTGGATCCGGGACCGTTGGGCACGCCTGCGACAACCCCGCCGGGCACCGGCCGCGGAGCCCGGATAAGCGCGGGCGAGAGGTCAGTGGATGTCGAGGCCCCGCAAACCGAAGGTCCCCACGGACGCGCCCGCCGAACGCGACGACTTCGACGACGTGCGCACGCTCACGCGCAAGCAGGTGGTCGACATGATCCGCCGCGGCGAGAGCCTCGAAGAGGTCGACCTCCGCGGGGTCGACCTCAGCGCGGTCGCGTTCGACGGCCTGAACCTGCGCAACGCCAAGCTCGGCGATTGCAACCTGCACAAGGCCAGCTTCAAGAACGCCGATCTCACCGGGGCGAGCTTCTGGAACGCCAACGTCCGCGAGGCCACCTTCGACGGGGCCAACCTCGAGGAGGCCGACTTCGACTACGCCAACCTCGACGGCGTGTGTTTCCGCGGCGCCAAGATCCGCAAGGCGATCTTCCCGTTCCGACGCCTGCCGCTCGAGTCGATCCAGCGTTCGGTGCGCACGGGCCAGCGGGTGCGCATGGAGCCGATGCGCCACGAAGACGAAGAATGAAGGAACCGCGACCGGGTCGTGGTGTCCACCTCGGAGGGTGAAGACGCGTGGAGTTCTGTTTCGCCGCGATCGGAATGCGCTCGATGGCCGCCCTGCGGTCGGGTGCCGCCGTCGCCGACGGCGAGCTGGTGGCGCGCTTCCAGCGTGGCGACCGCCGTGCCTTCGACGAGATCGTGGTCCGCTACCAGGCGCGCATCTACTCGCTCTGCGCCCGGTGGCTCAACGACGCCGAAGCCGCCGAAGAGCAGGCCCAGGACGTCTTCGTCGCGGCCTTCCGCGCGCTCGGCGCGTTCCGCAACGAGTGTTCCCTCTCCACGTGGTTGTTCCGGATCGCCGTCAACCACTGCCGCAACGCCCGCCTGTACCGCATGCGCCGGGCCTACGGCCGTCACGAGCTGCTCGACGCGCCGCGTGACGACGACGACGGTCCGGTCCGCCAGGTCGCCGACGAAGACGCGCCGGCCGCCGACCACGGCATCCACCGGCGCGAGGCCACCCACCTGGTCCAGGCGGCGCTCGCCGAGCTCGACGAAGACCACCGCCAGATCCTGATCCTCCGCGACGTGGAGGACCTCGCCTACGAAGAGATCGCCGACATCCTCGATCTCCCCCGCGGGACCGTCAAGTCCCGCATCCACCGCGCCCGCGCCGAGCTCGCCCAGAAGCTGGCCCGCCGGGTGCGCGCCGCGGACGTGCTGTGATGGACGCCTTCTTCGCCCGAAACCGCCTGAGCGCCTACCTGGACGGCGAGCTGACCGCCGCCGAGGCGCGCGAGGTCGAGGCCGCCCTCGCGCGCGACCCCGCCCTGCGCAACGAGCTGGAAGCGCTGCGCGCCGCCGTCGACCTGTTGCGCAACGAGGGGCTGGTCGAGCCGCCCCCGGGGTTCGCCGACCGCCTCGCCGCCCGGCTCGAGCGCGAGCCGATGCCCGTCGGGTGGCGTCGGTGGGTGCGCGAGGTGCGCCCCGAGGCGGTCATGCTCGCGGCGGCGGCGTTCCTGGTGGTCGTGTACGTGGGCAACAAGGACAAGTTCCCCGAGCTCACCCCGCCCGAAGGTGCGCCGGTGGTCGCGGCCAAGGCGTTCGACAAGGGCGACGGCACGCCGACGCAGGACGCCGCCGTCGAACCGCCCGCGCCCGACCTGGCCGCCGCCGCGCCCGCGCCGAACGCGCCCGAAGCGGCGGCGCCGGCCACCTCCGCGATGGCCGACGGTGTGCTCGGCAACGAAGCCGCCAAGCCCAAGGCCGCCAGCAAGACCCAGTCCCTCGCCGAGCGCCTCCCGAGCCCCAAGTCCGCGCCCACGCCCCAGGGCTCGGTCGAGCCGTGGCGCGCGTCCTGGGAGCAGGAGGCCGACGACGTCGCCAACACCGCGGCGCCGGCGGCCAGCAACACCGCGCAGTTCTACTCCCCGCCGCCGTTCCGGTACCGCATCGCGGTCCACAACGACATGGCGCTCAAGGAGCTCGGGCGCATCGCCAAGGAGCTCGGCGGCGAGCTCCAGGACGCGCGGGGCAAGCCGCTCGCGGCGTTCCAGCTCGACCAGGGCACCACCGAGTCGGTCCGCGTCTCGGTCCCGGCGCACAACCAGGCCCGCCTCGCCGAGCGCCTCCGCGAGCTCGGCGTGGTCGAGCGCCTCAAGGAGCAGGAGCTGCTCCTCACCGACCCGAACGTCGACGTCCCGATGGCGGTCGAGCTCGCGTACTGAGGGGGCCGCGCCGCGACCGTCCCGCAGCGCGCCGGGGCCGGTGCGCGGCCCGCTTCCTTGCCGACATCGACCCCGCGCCGCGGTGCGCGGCCGCCTCGATCGAGCTCGGGACGGTCGCGGCGCACCGCCCGACGGACTACCCCCGCTCGCTCCGACGCCCCCGGCCCGCGAGGTCGCGCAGCACCTCGTACACCGGCTTTTCTTCGTAGAGCATCTTGTAGACCTGCTCGGTGATCGGCATGTCCACGCCCTCGCGCACCGCGAGCTGGTGCGCACTGCGGGCGGTGACCACGCCCTCGGCGACCTGGCCGAGCTCGGCGAGGATGTCGGCCAGCGTACGGCCCTGGCCGAGCGCCAGCCCCACGCGCCGGTTGCGCGACAGGTCGCCGGTGCAGGTGAGCACGAGGTCGCCGAGGCCGGCGAGGCCCATCAGGGTGAGCGGGTTGCCGCCGCGCGCCACCGCGACCCGGCTGATCTCGCTGAGCCCGCGGGTGATGAGCGCGGCGCGCGCGTTGGTGCCGAGGCCGGCGCCGTCGCTCACCCCGCACGCGATGGCGATGACGTTCTTCAGCGCCGCGCCGATCTCGACGCCGATCACGTCGTCGGTGTCGTAGACGCGGAAGAAGCCGCCGTGCAGCGCGGCCGCGGCGAGGTGGGCGGCGTCGGGGTCGTGGCTGGCGACGACGACCGCGGTGGGCAGTCCCTGCGCGACCTCCTTGGCGAAGCTCGGGCCGCTCAAGGTCACGAGCTTCTGGCCGTCGGGCAGGCCCGCGCGCAGGACTTCGTCCATCGTGAGGAGCGTGTCGACCTCGATGCCCTTGGTCGCGCACACCACGACGGTCGCGGGCGCCAGCGCCGCCCCGAGGGCCGGGAGCACCCCCCGCAGGCCGGTGCTCGGCACCGCCTCGATGCACACCTCGGCGTCGGCGACGGCCCACACGAGGTCGCCGCCGACCGTGAGGGCGTCGGGCAGCTCGATCCCCGGCAGATAGCGCGCGTTCTGCCTGGAGGACTGCATCGTCTCCGCGCGCGTGGGCACGTGGTCCCACAGGCGGACCCGGTGCCCCAGGCGCGCCGCCTGGATGGCCAGGGCGGTGCCCCAGGAGCCCGCGCCGACCACGGCGACGTTCATGAGACCTCCCAGTCTTCGAAGAAGCTCACCCGCCGCGTGTCCACCGACGCCGGACGTGCGCGCGGGCGCGCCCACTCCCGCAGCTCCTTGAGCCGGTCGTCCATGGTGACCGCGAGCGGGATGCTGTCGCGCGCGACCCGCACGAGGTCCTCCTGGCGGAGCTGGCGGTCCTTGGAGAAGGCGAGGAACAACGCTGCGATGACCAGCTGTTCGAGCTCGGCGCCCGAGAACTTCTCCGTCTCCTCGGCGAGCTGGAGCAGGTCGAAGTCCTCGACCTTGCGGCCCCGGCGGCGCACGTGGATCTCCAGGATCTCGAGGCGTTCGTGAACGTTGGGGAGGTCGACGAAAAAGATCTCGTCGAAGCGGCCCTTGCGGAGGAGCTCCGGCGGCAGGTTGCGCACCTCGTTGGCGGTGGCCACGACGAAGACCGGCTTGGTCTTCTCCTGCATCCACGTCAGGAAGGCGCCGAAGACCCGGCCGCCGCCCTGGTCCATCAAGAACGCCTTCTCGATCTCGTCGATCCACAGGACCGCCGGGGCCAGCGACTCGGCGATGCGGATGGTGTCGCGCAGGCCCTCCTCGGCGCGCCCGGAGAAGAGCGCCGCCACGTCGAGCCGCAGGAGCGGCACCCGCCACAGCTCGGCGACCGCCTTGGCGGACAGCGACTTTCCGCAGCCTTGTACGCCGAGGAGGAAGACGCCCTTGGGCTCGGGGAGGCCGAACGCCTTGGCCCGATCGGAGAAGCCCGTGCGGCGGTGGACGAGCCACTCCTTCAGGTTGCCGAGGCCGCCGAGCTCGCCCAGGCGGGTTTCGGGCTTCACGAACTCGAGGAACCGCGACTTGCGCAGGAGTCGGGCCTTTTCTTCGAGCACGAGATCCAGGTCGGCGGCCGCGAAGTTGGTGCCGTCGAGCAGGACGCGCGCGTACGCACGCTTGATCTCCTTCTCGGTGAGGCCGAGCGACGCGGTGACGAACTGATCGAACAGGTCGCGCTCGATCTCGAGCTTCTGGGCCTGCGACAGCACGGCCAGGAGGCGCGTGACCTCCTTGCGGTTGGGCAGCGGCACGTCGAGGACCGCGAACTCCTTCTCGAGCTCCGGCGGGATGGCGAGCATGTGGCTGAGGACGACCACCGCCTGCTTGCGGGCGCCGAGCTCACGCTCCAGGTCGCGGAGGCGGCGGACCACCGCCGGGTCGCCGAGCGCGTCGTGCAGGTCCTCGAACACGAAAAGTGCGCTCCCGTCGAACTGGGCGACGGTGGTGAGCGCGGAGAGCGGCGCCTCGGTGTCGGGGACGACGAGCCCGCCCGGGGCCACCAGCCCGGTGGTGCGCCGCCACCGGTACACGGCCAGGTCGGCGTCCTGCGCGACGCGGTCGAGGCCACGCTCCACCCGCTCCTCTTCGGGCGAGACGATCCACAACAGCGGGTAGCGAGCCGCCAGCAGGTGCGGGATGTGGGAGAGGACCTCGTCCACGCCGTGAGGTTATCGCGCGCCGATGCGCCTGGTGGTGGTCCTCTCCAACGTCGCGGCGGCGTCGCCGACCCACACGACGATCCACCTGCTGGCCGCGGCGCTCGCGCGCGGCGCGGCGGTCCGGGTGGTGGAGCCGGGCGACCTCGAGCTCGACGAGCGCGGGCGCCTGCAGCTCCGCGCGTTCGTGCTCGACGGCCACCCCCCCGACCGCCAGGCGTTGGCCGAGACGCTGCGCACCCGCGCCGCGCCGCGCCGGACGGTGGAGGCGCTCTCTCACGACGTGATGGTGCTGCGGGTCAACCCCATCGACACCGCCGTGGTCGCGCTGGCGCAGCTCGCCCAGCGCGCCGGGCTGTGCGTGCGCAACGATCCCGACGCCCTGTTCCGCACCACCCACAAGTCGTGGATCGCCTCGCTGCCGCCCGACGTCCCCAAGCCGACCACCGTCGTCACGCGCTCGCTGGCGACGGCGCAACAGTTCGCCTCGGTCCACGGGACGGTCGTGGTGAAGCCGGGCCGGGCGTGCGGCGGACGCGGCGTCGCGCTGTGCCGCGGGCCGGGGGCCGACCTCGCCGACGGGTTCTCGGCCGCGCTCGAAGCGGGCGACGGGTGGGTGGTCGTGCAACGCTACCTCGCGGCCGCGGTCGAGGGCGAAAAGCGGCTGCTGTGGCTCGATGGCCAGGTGGTCGGCGGCTACCGCCGCCAACGCCCGCCGGGGGAGTTCCGCCACAACCTCAAGCTCGGGGGCGTGCCGGAGGCGTGCGACGTCGACGACGCCGACCACGCCGCGCTGGCGGCGCTCGGCCCGCACCTCGCGCGGGAGGGGGTGTGGTTTGCCGGGGTCGACCTCATCGGTGGCAACGTCGTCGAGGTCAACGTGCTCAACCCCGGCGGTGCGCACTTCACCACCGAGCTCGCGGGGGTCGCCGTCGGGGAGGCGCTCGTGGCCTCGTTGGAGGCGGGCGTCACGTCACGCGGAGCACCTCGTCCCAGGTCGTGAGCCCCCGCGCGGCCAGCTCGGTGGCGCGCTGCCGCAACGAAGGGGTGCCCGCCGCGACGATGTGCTCGCGCAGCTCGCGCGTCGTGGGCTTCTGTTTCACCATCTCCCGCAGCTCGTCGTCGACCGCGAGCACCTCGAACGCGCCCACCCGCCCGCGGTAGCCGCTGCGCTGGCACAGGTCACAGGAGCCCGCGACGCGCCAGGCGCCGGGGCCGAGCTCGGGCAGCGGCGGGCCCATCGCCGGCCGCGAGCACGACACACACAGCCGACGCAACAGGCGTTGCGACACCACCCCGAGCAGCGCGTTGGCGACGACGAACGGCTCCACGCCGAGGTCGAGCAGGCGCGTGATCGACTCGACAGCGCTGTTGGTGTGCAACGTGGAGAGCACGAGGTGCCCGGTGAGGCTCGCCTGCACCGCGATCGACGCCGTCTCCGCGTCGCGCATCTCGCCGACGAGGATCACGTCCGGGTCCTGCCGCAGGGCGGCGCGGAGGCCGTCGGCGAAGGTGAAGCCGACCTTCTTGTCGACCTGCCCCTGGGTGATGCCCGCGAGCTGCACCTCCACCGGGTCCTCGAGCGTCACCACGTTGCGACGCAGGGTGTCCACCGCCTCGAGCGTCGCGTACAGCGGGGAGGTCTTGCCCGCGCCGGTGGGCCCGGTGACCAACAGGAGCCCCGACGTGGCGCGGGCGTAGACGCGGAGCTGCTCCACCCCCTCGGGCGGCAGGCCGAGCTGGTCCAGCCGGAGCGCCCGGCCGCCCGTGAGCAGCCGGAGCACGATCTTCTCGCCGTTGACCGACGGGAAGCTGGCGGCGCGCACCGACAGCGGGGCCCCGTTCGGCAGCCGAACCTGGAAGACGCCGTCCTGCGGGAGGCGGCGCTCGGCGATGTCCATGTTGCCGAGCACCTTGATGCGCTGGAGGATCTGGACCCCGACCTGCACCGGGTACGGCGTGGCGTCGACGAGCACCCCGTCGACCCGCAACCGCACGTGGAGGCGTTGTTCCTTGGGCTCGAGGTGGATGTCGGACGCGCGGAGCTCCATGGCCTTCTGGAACAGCTCGTCGACCAGGCGGACCACCTTCTGGCCGTCGATGGGGGGCGCGGGGTTCATGGGGGGCTCCTATCGGCGCCGGGCGAGACGCGGCGCCCCGGGGCGCCGGTCTACCGCCGCTCCAACCAGTCCACGTACCGCGCGACGCCCTCCCGGAAGGGTGTGCGCGCACGCCACTCCAGCCAGTCCCAGGCGACGCGCGGGTCGGCGTGCGTCACCGGGACGTCGCCCGGCTGCGGGGGCAACCACCGCACCTTCAGTTGGCGCCCCGTCGCGTCGGCCACCGCGGCCAACAGCTCCGTCATCGCGACCGGGTGGCCCCCACCGAGGTTCACCACGCGGTAGCCCTCGGCCCGGTCCAGGCCGCGGAGCAAGCCATCCACGGTGTCCCCGACCCAGGTGTAGTCGCGCAACGAGGTCCCGTCGCCGTAGACGGGGATGGTCTCGCCCGTGCGGGCCAGGCGCACGAACCGGGCGATCGCCATCCCCGGACGTTGCCCCGGCCCGTAGACCGTGAACAACCGCGCCACCGTGACATCGAGCCCCGACGCCGCGCAGAACAGCTCCGCCGCACGTTTGCTCGCTGCGTAGGGGGACGTCGGCCGGTCGGCGGGGTCGGACTCGCGGGAGGGCCCGCCCGCGGCCCCGTACACGCTCGACGAGGAGGTGAACACCATCCGCGCCACGCTCGCCGCGCGCATCGCGTGGAGCAGCGTGATCGTCGCGCCGACGTTGTTGCGACCGTACGGCTCCGGGTCGACGATGCTCTCGCGCACGCCCGCCCGCCCGGCGAGGTGGCACACGCCCTCCACCCCGCGCAGCGCCGCCCGCACCACCCCCGGATCGCAGACGTCGCCGCGGACCAGCTCCGCCCCCGCCGGCACCGACTTCAGCGCCGGGTCGTACGCGTCGTCGAAGTTGTCGAGCACCCGCACCCGGTCGCCCCGCGCCAGGAGCGCGGCGACCAGGTGCTGCCCGATGAAGCCGGCGCCGCCGGTGACCAGCACGTGCACGGCGCTACCGCAGGGTCCGGAATCGTTCGAGGAGCGTGGTCTGCCGGCTGCGCAGGGACAGCTCGCTGCCGCCGATCCACGCCCGCAGCACCCGCGTGCGCGGCTGGAGCGGGTCGCCGTCCGCGACCGCCAGCGTGGCCGGCCGGTCGACCGCGAGCGTCCCGAACGGCAAGCCGCTCCACACCTTCGCCGCGTTGTGGCCACACGCGGCGCGCACCGCCGCTTCGTGCGGCAAGCCGTAGGCCACCGCGAGGCACGCCTCGGTGGGCAGCTCGCGAAGGTTGTGCGGCCCACCGGCACGAAACACCAGTGGCACCCCCTCGCGCTCGAGTCGGGCGGCGTTGGCGTACGACGCCTGGAGCGTGTCCCACCCGCTCGGCTGGGTGCTCGTGGGGGCGAGGAGCACCGGGAACTTCGACGCGGCGATGTCCCGCGCCACGCGGTGCCCCTCGGCTGCGCCGAGCAGGACCGCGTCGAGCCCGTACTCGCGCGCCAGCGCGATCGCGGTCAGGATGTCGTCGGCGCGGTCCACCCCGAGGATCACCTTTCGTTTGCGCTCCCGCACCGCCCGCCACACCTGCTGGGTGCGGGTGAGCTCTTCGGGCTTCTCCGGCTCCCCCTTCTTCTTCTTGGCCTTGGGGTCGGGCGGCTCGGGGAGCTTGTGCGCGTCGAGCAGCTCGCGGAGCTTGAGCGCCACCCCCATGCGCGACTTCGGCTGGTTCGGCAAGCCCCCCGTGCCGCCGCGGCCCATCTGGATCACCACCCCGGCCGCTGCGTCCCAGGTCGCGCCCTCGACGGTCGCCTCCGCAAAACACATCCACGCCGCCGTACCGCTGACGAGCCCGCCCGAAGGCAGCACCAGGCCACCGAGGACACCCTGCCGGCGGGCGACGGGGATGAGCGCGCTCGCCGGGTTGTAGGCATCGACCACGCGCGCGGCGGGCACCACGCCGTCGCTGGACTCCGCCTCGTCGTGGGTGCCGGCCTCCAGGTCGATCTCGACCAGGCCGATGGAGCTGCCCCCGTCGAAGAAGCCCGGAAACACGGTCGCGCCGCCGAGGTCGTCGCCCCCGGTGACGCCGGGGCCGAGCGCCGCGATGCGGCCGCCTTCCACCCGCACCCCACCCCGTACGACGGTACCGTCGCCCACCAGGATGTGGGCGTTGGACACCGTCCACGTCGTCCGCGCCGGCCTCTCCGCCGCGATGTACCCGCCCTCGTCGACCGCGCGAGGGTCGCCGGCGGGGGGCACCGGCGAGGTGAACGTTCCCGGCGAGGTCTGCACGTCCTTGGGGAAGGCGGCGTGCGCCGAACGCACGACCAGGCCCGCACCGAGTGCGCCCAGCCCCGCCAACAGGTCGCGGCGACTAGCGGAGGCCATCGGGGGTGCCCTCCCCGGCGCGGTCGTACACCACCACGCCGTCGATCCACGTCTTCTGGCACAGCGCGGTGCCATCGAGCGGGTGTTTGTTCCACAGGGCGAGGTCGGCGGTCTTGCCCACCTCCACGCTCCCGACCCAGGCGTCGACCCCGAGGAGCCGGGCCGGATCGAGGGTGATGCTCTCGAGCGCGTCGGCTTCGGTCATCCCGTAGCGCACCATCTTCGCGGCCTCGACGTTGAACCGCTGCACGTGGCTCGAGGAGTCGCTGTGGGTGGCCACCGGCACGCCGGCGCTCGAGACCAGCGCGGCCCCCTCCGGGATGCCGTCGAACGCCTCCTGCTTGAAGCCCCACCAGTCCGGCCAGGTGGCGATTCCGGTGCCGTGTGCGGCGAGCAGGTCGCGGACCTTGTACGTCTCCAGCGCGTGATGCACGGTCACGATGCGGAACCCGAACTCGTCGGCCACCCGGAACCAGCCCGCGATGTCGTGGCTGCGGTAGCAGTGCAGGTTCACGCGCACCTTGCCGGCGAGGACGTCGGCGAGCACGTCGAGATCGAGGTCCTGGGGCGGCGGCGCCTTGCCCCCCCGGGCGGCGGCGTACTCCCGGGCCCGGGTGAACTCCTCGCGCAACATCGCGAGCTCGCCCATCCGGGTCTGCACCTGGTCCTCGTCGGTCGCGCCGCCGTAGACGCGCTTCGGATTCTCGCCGCAGGCCATCTTGATGGCGCGGGGGGCGCCCGCGAACTGCATCGGCTCCACCGTGCGCGACGGCCGCAACTTCAGGATGGCGGCCTGACCGCCGACGAGGTTGGCCGAGCCCGGCAGGACCTGGATCGTGGTGACCCCGCCGGCCCGCGCACGGGCCAACGCCGGGTCCTCGGGGTCGAAGCTGTCCATCGCCCGGACGCGCGGGGTGAACGGCTCGACGGCCTCGTTTCCGTCGCTGGTGCCCCCGCCGCCCGGCCACGGGTACACGCCCATGTGCGAGTGCAGGTCGATGAACCCGGGCGTGAGGTACTGGCCCGTGGCGTCCACCGTGCGCACACCGCCGGGGACCGCCCCGCCGACCTGCACGATGCGGCCTTCGTCGACCACGACCGGGGTGTCGGGGAGGGCGGGCCCGCTCACCGGCAGGACCGTGGCGTGCAGGATCACGAAGGCGGCCGGGGTCATGGCCGGGGAAGGTAGCACGTCGCCCGCTGAGACCGCGCCGACCGAACTTTCACACGGCGCCCCGCCGCCGCGGCTATGGTCCGACCATGCTTCCGTACATCCTGATGATGGCGTGCTCGTCCGAGGCCGACGACACGAGCCCCGGTCGGGGCGGCCATCGGCAAGACACCGCCGACACCGCCGACACCGCCGGTGGCGACTCGGCGGAGGGCGAGGACACCGGCGACACCTCCGACATCGACGTGCCGGGGGTCGCCGAGTGGACGCTCCTGGTCTTCGTCAACGGCGACAACGACCTGGAGCGCTGGGCGCTCGGCGACCTCAACGAGATGGAGGGGGTGGGCTCCACCGAGGCCGTCAACGTCGTGGTGCAGCTCGATCGCAGCGCCCGCGAGTCCGATGCCGACGGCGACTGGACCGGCGCCCGCCGCTACCGCATCGAAGCCGACGCCGACCCGCGCACGATCACCTCCCCGGTCCTCGCCGACCTGGGCGAGGTCGACTCCGGCGACGTCGACACCGTGCTCGACTTCGTGGAGTGGGGCGCGGCCACCTTCCCCGCCGAACGGTACGCCCTGGTGCTCTGGAACCACGGCGACGGCTGGATGTTCGGTCCCGCCAGCGCCGAAGGCGGCGCCTCCACCAAGGCCATCAGCTACGACGACGGCGCCGGCACGAGCCTCAGCGTCGCCGCCGGCGACCTGACGGCCGTGCTCGAAGGTACGGAGGCCGCGCTCGGCCACCCCGTCGACCTGATGGGGTTCGACGCGTGCACGATGCAACAGTGGGAGGTGGCCTCCAGCGTGGCGCCCCACGCCGAGTACCTCGTCGCGAGCCAGGACTACGAAGCCTCCGACGGCTGGCCCTACGACACCGTGCTCACCGACCTGGTCGCGGCGCCGGAGATGGGCCCGGCGGCGCTCGGCGAGCTCATCTCGCTGCGCTTCCACGAGATCCCCGACAGCACCCAGTCCGTGCTCGACCTCGGCGCGCTCCCCGCCCTCTCCGCGGCGCTCGACACCGTGGCCGACGCGATGGTCGCCAGCGGCACGGCGGCGGAGCTCTTGCGCGCCGCGGCCGAGGGCGCCCAGGGCTACGACGGTCCCAACAGCCGCGACCACGATCTCGTCCACCTCCTCGAGCGCCTCGACGCCGCCTCCGACGACGCGGCCGTGCACGAAGCGGTCGTCGCCGCCCTCGCCGCGGCCGACACCGTCGTCGTGAGCAACTACAACCGCGGCGGCCCGGTGAAGAACAGCTACGGACTCTCGATCTTCTCGCCAACCCTCCCGGTGCTGCCGCCGATCTACGCGCGCGCCGCGTGGTCCCAGGGTCACCGGTGGGACGAGATGATCGCCGCGGCGGCCGAGGAGTAGGACCTGCCGGCGTCGCCCTCGCGCGCGCCGGGCGCCGGCTCCCGACCCAGCCGGCCGAAGGACGGCGTTCGAGCACGGTCGCGGCCCGGCGCCCAAAAGAATTCGGGGCCGACGTGACAAAACCGCCCCGTCCGGGCTCCTCCGGGCAGCGCCCACACGTCGTGGGCCGGAGGTCGAATGGAAAAGCTGCTTCCCAACAACGAACACGTCGTTGAGCGCGTCATCCGCGTGGTCCTCGGCCTCGGCCTCCTCGCGATCGTCTTCGTGGGCCCGCAGACCCCCTGGGGTTGGGTCGGCCTGTTGCCGCTGGTGACCGGCCTGGTCGGGAGCTGCCCGGCCTACACGCTCTTCGGATTCTCGACCTGCCCCGCCAAGAAGTAGGGCCGAAACGCTGCGGGGCGATGCCGTAGGCCCGTCCCGACCTCGACAACCCCGCGCGGCATCGCGCGGCGGGGGCGCCGCTACTTCGACGGCGGCGGTGGCCAGTGGGCGGCGATCCACCCCACGATCCATGGTTCGAGGCTCGGATCGCGCATGAGCATCTGCGCGCCGCGCCCCCCCTTTTCGAGCCGATAGAGCTCGTGCACCCCCTGCGCCTTCTGGTCGAGGACCGCGGCGGCGCGGTCACCCGCCATGTCGTCGGCGGCGGCGACGATCGCGAGCGGACGGCCGCCGAGCCGCTGCACCGCGTCGATCGCGATGATGCCCTTGAGCTCGGCCCCCGGCGACAAGAGCACCACCGAGACGATGGCCGGATCGGCGACCGCGGCGTTGACCACGAGGTTGGCCCCGAGCTCGGCCCCGACCACCGAGAGCGTGGTCGCGCCCTTGGACTTGAGGAGGGCCAGCGCGGCGGTGACGTCGCCCTGCATCGCCTGGTAGTCCGCAGCCGTGAGCTCGACCGGCGGGTCCTTGCGTTGGGCGCCGTGGCCCCGAAGGTCGAAGGTGAGCACGAGGTCGCCGTCGCGCGCCAGGGCGGCGGCGAGCGCGTCCCAGTCGGCCCGATTGCGGCCGTTCTGGTGGACGAGCAGGACCCCGCGGGTGGCCTTGGCCGGCGCCGCGAGCGACGCCTCCAGCGTGAGGCCGTCGGCCGTCTGCACCACGGCGGGCACCAGCACCGGCGCCGGCTTCGGCGGGGGGCGGGGCGCGGCGAGGGCGAGCGCCAGGGCGACTACGAGGATGCGCATCCACTCTCCAACGCCCGAAGGGCGTCCAACAGTTCCGGCAGGGCGAGGCCCTCGGCTTCGCAGGCTTCGGCGAGCGTCTCGTCGACCCCGACCGCGCACGCGGTGCAGGCGGGGAGGCCACGGGCCACGAAGACCGCCGTGACCCCGGGGTGGCGGGCGTGGGCGGCGTGTACGCTCATGTCGGCGCGGAAGGGGCCGGGGTCGAGGTGGGCCCGGGCGCGGACCAACGAATCCTCCAGCGCGTCGACCTCGAGGAGCACCGCGTCGAGCTCGGCGCGCACCGGGGCGAGCACGGCGACGCGCGGCGAGAGCGTGTCGCGCGCTCGATCGGCAGCCCACGCAGCGAATCGCGCCGCTTCGACGGGGCGGGCCGCGGCCAGGCGGGACAGGAACGATCGGAGCGACGTCACCGCCGCCAGTGTAGCCCGGCGTCGGTTGACGATGTCCTCTTCCGGGCATAGAGCAGGGGCCTCGCGCGGGGAGACTCCGTGCCCGGCTCTTTGAACGACCAAAACGATTCCTTCGAACGCGACGCAGCCTGGATGCGCCGCGCCCTCGAGGTGGCGGCCCAGGCCGCCCTTCGGGGCGAGGTCCCCATCGGTGCGCTCGTCGTCGTGGGCGATGTCGAGGTGGCCGCCGCGGGCAACACCCGCGAAACCGAGGCCGACCCGTGCGGCCACGCCGAGGTCAACGCGCTCCGCGCCGCGGCCCGGTTGCGCGGCCACTGGCGGCTCGACGACGCCACGGTGTACGTCACGCTCGAACCCTGCGCCATGTGCGCGGGGGCCATGGTGCTCGCCCGGATCGCGCGCTGCGTCTACGCGGCGCCCGACCCCAAGGGCGGGTTCCTGGGCACGCTCGGCAACCTCGCCGAACATCCGGGCCTCAACCACCACTTCCCGGTGGTGCCCGGCGTACTCGCCGACGAGGCCGCGGATCAGCTCCGCCGGTTCTTCCGCGCGTTGCGATCGAAGGAATGATCTACAAGGAAAGGTGGCCGAGCGGTTGAAGGCGACAGACTCGAAATCTGTTTTAGGGCTTCCCTAACGTGGGTTCGAATCCCACCCTTTCCGCCATACTGGACAGGTGGCCGAGCGGTTGAAGGCGCACGACTGGAAATCGTGTGTACCCTAACAAGTACCGAGGGTTCGAATCCCTCCCTGTCCGCCATCCCTCCGCGCGCGGAGGTGATGGTCGGGTCCATGACCATGTTCGCGTGAACCCCGCCAGGTCCGAAAGGAAGCAACGGTAGCGTCGAACGAGGGGTGTGGGGTGCCCGGCCATCACCTGCGCGCGCGGTGTGCCCCTCGATCAGGCCTGCAAGAGGAGCGCGTGCAGCGCGTCGGGGTCGTCCACGTGCACCCAGTGGCCGGCCCGCTCCATCGTGTGCAGGTGCAGCCGCGGCCCCGTGAAGCGGGCCAGCTCCGCGTCCGACCAGCGATCGCTGCGGCCGGCGCGCACCACGTGCACCTCGGCCCGCCGGTCGGGCGACGCCAACCACGGCCACAGGTCGGTGACCGCGTAGTCGCGCAACAGACGCTCCACCCCGTCCAGATCGAAGCGCCAGACGAACCCGCCGTCGCCGTGGCGCAGGTTGGTCGTCATCCACTGGCCGAGCATCGCCGAAAACCCACGGGCCGCGAGCAGCTCCACCACCGACTCGCGCCGGGGGAGCGGCATCGGCAGCTCGCGCAGCGCCGCCACCACGGCGACCACCTCCGACTGCAACGCCAGCGGCAGCTCGGGCCGGCCGGGCGGCACGTCCAGCGCCCACACCGCGTCCACCGGCACGCCGCGGGCTTCGTGCGCCGCGCCCCAGGCGAGGGCCACCTTCCCGCCGAAGCTGTGCCCGATCGCCGTGCGCACCTCGACCCCGACGGCGGCCGCCAGCGTGTCCAGGTCCGCGACGCAGCCCGCGATCGTGTCGTCGCCATCCACGTCGTGGCTGTCCCCGTGGTGGCGCAGGTCGGGGAGCAACAAGCCCCAGTCCGGCCGCGCGGCGCACAAACGGCGCGCCACCGTCCGCAGGTTGGGCCCGGTGCCGAGGATGCCGTGGAGGAGCCACATCCAGCGGGTGGGCGCGGCCCCGGGGGCGGTCTGGACGACGTGATGGAGCATCGGCCGCCCGGTAGCACGCGGGGCGGGGGCACAGTAGGCTCGCGGCGTGACGGCCGGTCGTGCGCTCAGCGCCCTCTTCGCGATCCTCGGCCCCGCGCTGGTGCTCGGGGCCGCGTGGCGCGAGTGGACCACGCCCGCCCCGTGGGCCCCCAACGACGAGGTGCGCGAGTTCGACGCGCTCGCCCGCGCGAAGCCCGCCGACCTCGTGATCGTGGGCCCGTCGTTCGCGCGCACCGATCTCGACCCCGACGCCCTCGGGCGAGCGTTGGCCAGGCCGCCGCTGCGCACCACGCGATTCGCGCAGAACCTCGCTTCGGCGCCGATGTGGTACGCCCTGCTCAAGGAGCGCGTGTACGGCAATGGGCTGCGGCCCCGCGCCGTGGTGCTCGTCGCCACGCTCGACTACCTGCTCACCGTGCGGCCGCGAGCGGCGCACATGGCCGGGCTCGAGGAGCACTTCGCCGAGCCCGACGCGGTGGTCCGCGCCCGCACGTGGAACACGCGCTGGCCCGCCCCGCTCCAGCGGGCGCTGGACCACCGGGGGCAGCTCCGCGACCCGCTGGTGGCGTGGTTCCGCGACGCGCCGGTCGGCTGGGCCTTCGCCGACGCCGAGGCCGACGGCGCCGCGCTCGTCGAGGCCGCGGGCCAGGCCCTCTTCGGGGGTGACCGCACCGCCAAGACGCAGGTGCGCCTGCTGCCGGTCGTCGAAGAAGAGGCCGACGGCGGCCCCGCCGACGGGATGGTGCCCGACGCGACGGCCTCGTACCTGCCCGACATCGCCGCGCTCGTCGCGGCCAACGGCGGCCGGTTGGCGATCGTCCTGCCCCCCGTGGCGCCGTCGGTTGCCGCCGAGCACGCGGTCAGCTCCTCCCAGGAGCGCAGCGTGGTCGCCCTCGCCAACGCGCTCGGGGTCGGCCTCGTCGACCTGCGCCGCGTCCCGCTCACGGAGTTCGACTACACCGACGGCTACCACATGCGGCCGGAGACGCGGAAAGCGTTCACCCAGCAGGTGGCCGACGCGCTCACCACGCTCGGGCTGCTCGGAGAGGGCCCCATGGCCGCGGCGTGGGTGCCGCCCGCCGCCACCATCGTGCGCCTCGGCGAGGCCGCGCCGATCGAGGTCGCCGCGCCCGAGGCCACCGACGACCCCTGCGTGGTCGAGGTGGCGCTCGATCCGTGGGTCGACCTCGGCGACAACGAGCTCAAGCGGCTCGCCGCGCACATCCCCGCCCCGTGGCGGGTCACCGACGGGGGGCGGGTCCTCGCGCACGCGGCGCGCAACCCCACCGGCTGCCAGGGCGGTTGGTTCCAGACCGGCGGCCGCCTGCGGGTGAGCCGCGGCGCGCCGAGCGGAGCCCGCGTCGTGGTGGAGTGGGAGCCCACCCTCCCGATCCGCGACGCCGACGGCGAGGCCGCGTGGTGGATCCACCCCGGCGGCGGCGTCGCCTTCACCTACGGCGAGGGCGTCCCCACCGGCCCGTTCACCCTCGACGCCGAGGTGCTCCTGCCCACCGGCGCGGGCCAGGCGTGGATCACCCTCGGCGGTGCGCGCATCCCGCTCGACGAGGCGGAGGGCCGCTTCCGCAGCGCCCACGTCGAGCTTCCCGCCGCGCCCACCCCGCTCGAGGTGCGCGTGGAGGCCGATGCGCCCGCGGTCCTGCGCACGCTGGTCATGGACATCGGCGAGCGCCGCCTGGAGCCCGTGCCGCCGGCGTCGATGCGGCTGGTCGACCTCCTGGGCGGGCCCGTCACCGGCACCGAACCGCCGGCGGTGAAGGTCGGGCGCATCGAGCGCAAGCGCAAGCGCGCCGCCTTCAAGGTGCCCTGGGTCGACGCGGTGGCGTGTTCGCCCATCCGGGTCTACGAAGACGGCGTCGTGCTCCCGAGCGGCGCGAGCCCGGTGCTCGCGAAGCGCCCGAAGGACGACGCCACCGACCAGGTCGACGACTACGTGTACCTGGTGTCCACCGACGGCACCGACCCGCAATTCAACGGGCGCCGGTACACCGCCGCGCTGGCGGCCGACCGGAGCTGCCGCGCCCCCAAGAAGAAGCAGCAGATCTCCCGCCTGTGGGTGTACCCCGGCGACCGGCTCTCCATCGAGGTCCCGGCCGCGGCGGGGCTCGGGAAGTCGGGCCCCGCCCGCGTGCTCACCGTCGACGGCCGGTGGAACGTCCCGCCCCCCGAAGGGGCCACCGTGCGCCTGCGCGTGCGCGTGAACGACAAGGTGCGCCTGGACCAGCTCCTCCCGGCGGCGTCGCTCGCCACGCCGCAGGACCTGGCGCTCGACCGCCCGCTGACCGGCCGCGACCGCGAAGGATTGAGGGTGGAGCTCGAGGCCGAAGGGCTCGATACGCCCGTGCTGATCTCGCTCATCGCCAAAGAGGGCTGACAATTCGCGACCGACTGTAAGGCACCGGCCGCGGGCTACGTTGTCCGGGCGATGGTGCTCCTGCCCCTCCTCCTCCGCCTCTCGGTGGCGCTCGCCGCGTCGCCCTGGGGGCCCGAGCCGGCCCCCGCGGGGTGGGCCGCCACCGACGCCACGTGGCGGCTCACGATCCGCGACGGCGAGCCCATCCGGGTCGAAGCCGACTACGCCCTCGCCAGCCCGGCGTCGCGCGGCGACACCGTGCAGTTGGTCGGCCCCGAGCTGTTGATCACCGAGGCCGAGGGTCCGGTGCGCGCCACCCCGCGCGGGCTCGAGCTCGCGCTCGGGCCCACCGCGCTCCGGCACGAGCAGCACGTCGAGGGGCTCTTGCCCGACCCCGGGAACGGCCGCCTCGTGCTGGCGGTCCTTCCGGCCACGCGCGCCCGCGTGCTCGTCGACGCCCCCGGGCTCGACGTCACCATCGACGGCGCGGTCGACGGCTGGATCGGCCCGCGCGACCAGCTCGTCGTGAGCTGGCGCCCGCACGTCGAGGGCGAAACCCCGCGGGAGAGCCTGCTCGCGCAGGGCGAAGCCGCCACGGTCTTCCGCGCCGAGGGGGGCAGCCTGCTCGTCGAGGGCGTGATGCGGTGGCGCGTGGTGCGCGGCGAAGCGAAGCGGCTCACGTTCGACGCCGGCGGGCTCGAGGAGCTCGAGGTCGCGGGCCCCGGGGTCGCGAAGTGGCGGCGCGAAGGCAGCCAGGTGGTGATCGAGCCGAAAGCTCCGGTCAAGGGCCTCTTCGCGGTCACGATCCGAGGTCGGGCGCCGCTCGGCAAGGGGGAGCGCGCGGTGCCGGGGCCGCAGCCCGCGGGCGTACAACGGGTCGATCGGTACGTCACGATGGCGCGGTCCGACGAGGGCGAGCTGATCCCGGTCGCGATGCCGACCAGCGTGCCGCTCGGGCAACTGCCGGCGTGGGCCAAGAACCTCGGCGACGGCGTGCCGCTGGTGGCGTGGCGCGGCCCGCAGCCGGTGCGGGTGCTCAACGGCGACTTCGAGGGCATGCAGGGCCCCGACACGATGGTCACCCAGGCCCGGTTCACGGTCGCGGCGGCCCGCGAAGGCCGCGTCGCCCTGCGGATGAACCTGCGCGTGCGCAACGAGCGGCGCCAGTACCTGCACGTCGCCGCGCTTCCCGGGTGGCGCCCGATCGTGGTCCGCGTCGGAAACCAGCCGGTGAGCGGCCTCGGCGACGGCGCGGGCGGCCTGTACATCCCGCTCGAGAAGTCGGTCGAGACGGTCAAGGGCCTCCTCAGCTTCCCGGTCGACGTCGAGTGGGTCGGCACCGACCTCGCGGAATGGGAGCGCCGCGGCGAGATGACGCTCACCCTGCCGGCCATCGACGCCCCCATCCAGGCCGCGGCATGGGAGGTCCACCTGCCGCGCGGGTTCCGCGCCCTGCGTGCGCCCACCTCGGGCCAGGGCACCGTGCTCCTCGGCGATCTGCGCGGTGGCGACGAGCTGGAAGATCAGTCCGGCTACGCGGAGGAGGAGCGCCGGAAGCAGGAGGTGGTCTCCTCCGCGCTGCAGAACGCGGTCACCGCCTACAAGGGCAACGACTGGAGCACCGCGCAGCGCTGGCTCGACGAGGCCAAGAACGTCGACTCCGGGAACGAGGACGCGCAGCTCCTCCAGGAGAACCTCGACGTCATCGAGGGCCGCTCCACCCGCAACGACCTCGGGGCGCGGCGCGTGAAGGACCTCGCCCGGGCCAAGTCGTCGGGCCTCGAGTCGCAGCAGGCCGACGTCGAGAAGACCGCGGAGACCCTCCTCCGCTCCGGCGATCTCGACGCGGCCGAGGCCGCCTGGGAAGAGGCGCTCCAGGTCGCCAACGAGCTGACCAAGGTGCAGCAGGTCGAGGACGTCGAGCAGAAGACCCGCGCTTCCACGGCCAGCAAGAAGCTGGCCGACATCCGCGACGCCAAGCAGAAGCGGGGCGGCTCGGCGTCGTTCTCGGGCGCGAGCGTCACCGTGACCGAATCGACCACCACGGTCGCCGACGGCAACACGGGCTGGGGCGAAGAAGACGAAGACGAAGGCGGCGTCCCAGGCGGCGTCGTCGGCGGCGAAGTGGGGGGCGTCCTCCACGGCATCGGCGTGCCGAGCGCCGACGAGCCATCCACGGGTTCGGACGCGGGGATCGGCGGCCTGATCGGCGGCCTCGGCACCCGAGGCACGGGCATCGGCGGCGGCGGCACCGCCGAGAGCCTGGGCAACGTCGGCGCCAAGGGCCGCGGCGGCGGTGGTGCGTCCAGCGCCGGCGAAGACGTCGACCAGACGGTCGCGTTCGAGGTCGAGGAGGAGGAGCCCGCGCCGGTCACCCTCGCGCTGGACGAAGAGGCCCCGCGCAAGGAGGTCGCCGCCAAGGCCGACCGTGCCCGCCTGGCGGAGAAGGCCGAGTCCAAGCCGGCGGACAAGAAGAAGTCCAAGGCCGAGGCGCCGGCCGAGCCCCCTCCGGCCGCGGCGACCGTGACCACGGCCAACGCGGCGGGCCCGATGGCCAAGGCTCCGCCGGTCGCGCGCCCCGCCGCGGCGCCGAAGCCGGCACCGGCGCCC
>SXOM01000100.1 GCA_005776735.1 Pseudomonadota bacterium | reverse complement strand
GCCGCGGCGCCCGCGCCCGTCCCCCCGGCGCCGGCGCCTCGTGCACCCGCCAAGGCGGCCGCGCGCCCCAAGGGGAACAAGGGCGGCACCAGCGTGTTCTGGATCGTCGCCCAGGGCCTGATGGTCGGCGGCTTCTTCGGGCTGGCCCTCGTGGCGGCCGTCGGTGTCTACCTCTTCTTCAACCGGGGGGGCTCGTGAAGCTCGCGCGCGTTCTGATCACGCTGGTCGTCCTCGGGCTCGGCGGGGTCGCCACCGCCGTCGTCGCGGCGCCGCGGCCGCTCCCGCAGCCGACACCGGCGGCCCACCGTACCGAGCTCCCGCTGCCCGACCTGCGCTTCCGCACGGTCACGCGCGAGGTCGCAGAGGGCGACTCGGCGGGGTCGGTCCTGCGCGCGATGGGGGCGCCGACCGACGCCCTCCTCTCCGGCGCGGGCACCGCGCTCAACCGCATCTACCCGGGCGACAAGGTGCACCTGGACTGGCGCCAGGGCGACGAGCGCCCGTTCCGCCTGCGCCTGGAGCGTGACCGCGAGCCCGCCGCCACCACCGAGCTCATCTGGACCGGGAAGGCGTACACCGCGCGCCAGGTGCCGGTGCCCTACCGTATCGAAGAGCAGGCGGCGTCCATCACCGTCACCTCGTCGTTGTGGAGCGCCGCCACCGCGGTCGGGTTCGCGCCCGGTCAGATCGTGGAGCTCGCGAAGATCTTCGAGTACGACGTCGACTTCAACACCGAGCTCGCCGAGGGCGCCCGCTTCCGGCTCGTGCTCGACCGCCTCACCGACGACGAAGGCAACGAGCACGTCGGCGAGATCCGCGCCGCCACCCTGGACAACGCGGGGAAGCAGTACGTGGCGATCCGCCACCGGTCCGCCGACGGGAGCGTGGCCTGGTACGGCAAGGACGGCACGGCCCGGCGCAAGTCGTTCCTCCGTTCGCCCATCGAGTTCTCGCGCGTCAGCTCGGGGTTCACGCTCGGTCGGTACCATCCGATCCTCCACAAGATGCGCGCCCACAAGGGCGTCGACCTCGCGGCGGCCAGCGGCACGCCGATTCGTGCGGTGGCCGACGGCACCGTGGTGCGCGCCGGCTGGGCCGGCGGGCACGGCAACCACATCGAGCTTCGCCACGAGGGCGGCTACACCACCGGGTACAGCCACCTCAGCAGCATCGGGGTGAAGGCCGGGGCGAAGGTCCGCCAGGGGGACTACATCGGCAAGGTCGGAAGCACCGGAATGAGCACCGGCCCCCACCTGCACTACGAGTTCCAGGTCAACGGGGTGCACAAGGACCCGATGAAGGCGATCGTCCCCATCGAACGGCCGCTCGACGCCGCGGAGAAGCCCGCGTTCTTCGCCCAACGAGATCGGGTCTTGCCCCTGCTCGACGCGGCGGTCGAGCTCGCCGTCGCCGACGCCGGCGAAGAAAAAAGTGAGGCCGACCGCTAAACGTCTCGGCGGTGTGACCGAGGGCGAAAAATCCGATTGAACTACGGAAACTCGGCTCAAGGGCAACCGTCGCGAGACGAAGCAGGGGGTGTCGCCACCGCGACGTTTCCCGCCCCGCCAGCGAGGTTCCCATGCGAGTCCAGTCCAGCCTGAGCGGTGCCGCTCGTTCCGTCCCCGTCGTCGACCTCGACGCGCCGTCCCGCAGCCAGCGCCTGGACCCCGAGGCCCGCCGGACGTTGATCGAGCGGCACGTGTCGATGGTCCGGCGCGTCGCGTACCGGATGGCGAGCCGGTACCCCGCGTGTGTGGACGTCGAGGACCTGGTCAACATGGGGATGCTCGGGCTCATCGACGCCGTCGACCGCTTCGAGGCCGACCGCAGCCTGAGCTTCACCGCGTACGCCAGGATCCGCGTGAAGGGCGCCATCGTCGACGAGATGCGCCGGGCCGACTGGGTGCCGCGCTCGGTGCGGGACCGCGGCGACCGCCTGCGGCTGGCGCGCGAAGCGCTCGGCAAGGACCTCGGCCGCGAGCCCACCGAGACCGAGCTGGCCAAGCACCTCGGCGTGTCCGAAGACCGCCTGCGCGAGCTCGCCGACCACAGCCTCATCCACAACGTCGTGAGCATGGAGGAGGGGATCGACGAGGAGCACACGCTCGGCGAGGTCATCGCCGGCGAGTCCGCCACGCCCGCCGAGGACCTCGAGTCGCTCGACTTCCGCCGCACCATCCAGGAGGCGGTCGCGACGCTCGGTGAACGTGACCGGATGATCGTGGAGCTCTACTACTTCCGCGAGATGGGCTTCAAGGAGATCGGGCAGACCCTCGGCGTGACCGAGTCGCGCGTGAGCCAGCTCCACACCCGCATCATGGAGCGGCTGCGTCCGAAGCTCGAGTCGCTCGCCGACCGGTGAGCCCGAGGCGTCCGCGCCGCGACCGTCCCGAGGTCGGGCCGAGGCCGGCGCGCGGCCGGCGGCCCGGTGCGACGCCTACGAGAGGCCGTGCTTCTTCCGGACCTCGCGGAGGGCACGGTTGAGCGCGTCCTGGCGTTCGACCGAGCCTTCCTTCACGTTCTTGATGCGCTCTTCGGCCTCGGCACGGAGCGCACGCTCGTCGACGTCGAAGCCGACCACGACGTCGATGATCTTCTTGAAGAGCTCGCGATCGTCGGTGTAGACCTCGCCCACGAAGTTCGAGATCATGAAGTTCTCGATGAACTGGCGGGCCAGGTACTTGTCGACCTCGTCGCCGGTGGGGTGGGCCCAGTCTTCGGCGATGCCGCCCTTGACCTTTCCGTACTGGTCGTACGGGATGTTCTTGCGCTCCATCTGCTCGCGGACCGCTTCGCGCAGGTCGTTGTCGCGACGCAGGTAGGACTCCATGATCGCCACCAGGTCGCTCGCCGCCTCTTCCTTGTCGGTCAGCGCGACCTCGATGTCGCCGTCGTTCACCAGCCGCTCGATGACGGCGTGGGCGATCTGCGGGACGCGAGCGCGGTACAGCTTCATGGGGGCACCAAGGCGGGGCGAGCGTATACCCCAACTCCCGGGGATACGCTACCGGCGCACGGCCTCCGCGGCGGACATCGCCGCGCTCAGGTCAGGGTGCGCCACGCGGCCGCGAGCCGCTCCCGATCCAGGGGCATCACCGTGACCGTGCGCGGCAGCTCGCCCACCATCTCGGTCTGGGGGATGAACCCTTCGCGGATCTTGGCTTCCATGAACGCGGTGTAGGCCCGGTCGAGGTCGCCCGCGGTGTCGAACGCGTGCCGGTCGACCAGGCGGGTGCCGTACGGCCGGCCGAAGACCACGCGATCCCGTTCGACGTAGCAGGCGTAGCCGGCGAGGAGGAAGTTGAAGTCGACCACGGGCGGGCGCTTCGGTTTGCGCGCCGGCGCGGCCGCCGCGACCGGCGGCGGCCCTTCGGCGTCGTAGGTGGGCAGGGAGAAGTCGCCCACGGGCGCCTCCGGCGACTCGCTGATCTCGAACCCGGCGCCACCCTCGATGAACGCGGGCGGGGGCGCTTGCGGGGGCGGGGTGGCTTCGTCGCCCACCGGGACGCCGAAGATGTCGCCGAACGGATCGCCGCCGCCGGCGGCGGCCGGGGCGGGTTCGTCGACGACCGCGAACCCGACCGCGGGGCTGTCCTCGAGCACGAACCCGACCGGGGCGGCCGGGGGCGGCTCGGGCGCCGGAGCCGGCTCGGGCTCGGGCGGCGGGGGCG
>SXOM01000644.1 GCA_005776735.1 Pseudomonadota bacterium | reverse complement strand
GCGGAGCTCCTCCCCGCCGAGGCGGCGCCCGCCCGGCGCGGCGCCTGGGAGGCCGAGTTCGGCCGGGCCGCGCGCCGCTCGCTCGAGCTCGGCCTCGGCAACGGGAGCTGGCTGGCCCAGGCCGCGGCGCGGCACCCCGACGAGGACTGGATCGGGCTCGAGATCCGCTACAAACGTTGCGTCCAGTCCGCCGAGCGCCTGCGCAAGGCCGGCAGCACCAACGCGCGCGTCGTGCGCTACTCGTGGTTTGCGCTGGACGACCTGTTCGTCGACGGCGAGCTCGACGCCATCTACATCCACCACCCCGACCCGTGGTCGAGCCCGAGCAAGGCCAAACATCGGCTCATCACCCCCGAGTTCGTCGCCCAGGCGGCGCGGTTGGTGCGGGCCGGCGGGGAGCTGCGGCTCAAGACCGACTTCCGCCCCCACCGCGACGCGCTCGTCGCCGCGGCCGCCGCGGCTCGTGAGTGGGAACTGCTCGGCCAGAGCGACGATGTGCGCAGCGCCGGTGCGCCATGGCCCGACGACGTGGTCACCGGCTACCAGGCCAAGTTCGATGCCGCCGGGGAACCCGTGTTCGCCGCGCGCCTCCGCCGCGTCCCCGGATAAGCTTCCCGCTTCCCGAGAGGCCGATGCTCCCCTCCCTGCTGCTCTTCGCCGCCCTGCTCTCCGCGCCCACCGCCGCCGGCGACGGCCGCACCATGACGGCCGTACCCGCCAACCAGCGGGTGAAGGTCATCGACGTCTCCCCCGAAGATGCCTACTACGGCGACAAGGCCACCATCGTGGGCACGGTGTGCACCACCGACAGCGCCTCGTCGTACCACGGCGACGGGTGGCAGGGCGGCCAGGTCAAGGACTGCACCGATGGCAGCTCGTACTACTTCTACAAGGCCGCGTACCTCGTGGTCGGCGGCGGCGGCGGCACCGGCCCGGCGGCCCTCCCCGGCACCCGCGCCACCCGCGCGCTCGCGGGCGGCAGTCGGGTTCGCATCCTCGACATCCACTCGACCGACGCCTACTACAGCGACCGTGGCGGCCTCATCGGGCTGGTGTGCACCTTGGACTCCGCGTCCTCGCTCAACGAAGCGGGCTGGCACGGCGGCCCCGCCCACTGCGACGACGGGAGCGCGCGGTACTTCTTCAAGGCCGCCTACGAAGAGCTCGGCCGCGCCGCGCCCACGATGCCCGCCGGGGCCGCCACCGCCTCGGTGCCGACCGGCAGCCGCGTGACGATCGCCGAGGTCTCCCCGGAGGACGCGTTTTTCGGCCAGCGCGACGCGCTCGTCGGCGTGAGCTGCACGCTCGCGGAGCCGTCCACCTTCAAGGACGGGTTCTGGCACGGCGGCTCTGCGGTGTGCGACGACGGGCAGAGCTACTACTTCTACAAGGTCGCCTACCGGGTGGCCGCCGCCGCGCCCGCGGTCACGGTGCCGCCCAACGCGCTCGACTACAGCCTCCCCGCCGGCACCCGGGTGGTCGTCGCCGCCGTCCACCCCGAGGACGCGTACTACAGCGACCGCGGCAGCATGCTCGGCAAACGCTGCACCGTCGGCGAGCAGACCACCCTGCGCGACCGCTACTGGCACGCCGGGCCGATGACCTGCGACGACGGGTCCAGCTACTACTTCTACAAGGCCGCGTACCAGGCCGCCCGGTAGCCGGAGCCGGCCGCGCGCCCGCCCCTGCCGCCGTCGGGGACGGTCGCGGCGCGGACGCCAGAAGCGCGCCTCCCCTCCCCGTTTGGACGAGATCGTCAAAATAGGGTAGACTTGACGGGTCAAGGGACCCTCATGCTGCTCCTGCTCGTCGCCACCCGCGCCCTCGCCTGGCCCGCCTCCGACGCCGACTGGCTCGCCCTGACGCAGGGCGGGGCCGATCTCGTCGACGTCGTCGACGACCACGATCGCGACGGCCTCGGCAACCCCGACGGCATCGACTGTGTCGGCGACGCGTCGATCGGCGCGCCGGCGTTGTACTGGCAGACCGACGGGACCGACCTGTTCCTGCGCATGCGCGTGGACGACACGCCGTGGCTGGTGGAGGGCACGTTCCTGCAGCCGCTCGACTGGTCGATCCTCCTCGACACCGACGGCAACCTCGCCGACTACGAGTACGTGCTCGCGCTGACGGGCAGCTCGCCGGTGGTCTACTTCTACCGCAACACCGACGGCGGGGACGGCGCCGACGAGCTCGCCGACGACCTGATCGACGTCAACACGACCCAGTGGAGCGTCGGCGAAGCGCCCACGTCCATCCACACCCTCGGCGACTGGTTCATCGACGTGAGCGTCGACCTCGGCGAGCTCCCGTCGAGCTTCCTCAGCGGCACGACGTTCCGGGTGGCGGGCATCACCGGCAACAGCTCCACCCCGCTCGGCGCCGACGACGATCTGTGCGCCACCGACGACTCCGCGGGCCTCGGCGCCCTCGCCGACGCGTGGAGCGATTCCCTCGGCATCGACCAGGACGCCGACGCGCTGATGGACGTCGAGGAGCTTGAGCTCGGCACCGCGGTCGACGACGCCGACTCCGACGACGACGGGTTGACCGACGGCGAAGAGGTGATCCTCCACGCGACCGATCCGCTCGAGTGCGACAGCGACGGCGACACGCTCTCCGACGGCCTGGAGCTCGGCGTTTCCGAGCCGCACGAAGACACCGACGTGGGCGCCGGGTGTTTCGTCCCCGACGGCGATGCCGGCGCCACGATCACCGAAGCGAACAACGTCGACACCGACGAGGGCGGCCTGTCCGACCCGACCGAAGACCGCGACCAGGACGGCGTCCAGGACCCGTGGGAGACCGACCCCACCGACCCCGCCGACGACGTCGACGCCGATGGCGACGGCATCCCCGACGCGCTGGAAGACGAGTGCGGCGGCGGCGACGGCACCGACCGCGACGGCGACGGGCGGGCCGACACCGACGAGCTGTTCCTCGACACCGACGGCGACGGGATTCCCGACTTCTGCGACGACGACGACGACGGGGACGGGCTGGCCACGGTCGACGAACCCGAGGGCGACGCCGACGGCGACGGCCTGGACAACTGGGAAGACCCCGACAGCGACAACAACGGCGTCGACGACGGCGACGAGCCCGACGGCGACAGCGACTGCGACGGGATCATCGACGCGGCCGACCTCGAAGACGGCGACGGGCCCTGCGCCGACGCCGACGGCGACGGCATCACCAACCACGACGAGTCGGTGTGCGGCAGCAACCCCGCCGACGCCGACTCCGACGGCGACGGCCTCCTCGACGGCGAAGAGAGCTGCGACGACGACGCGGACTGCGACGAGCTGCCCGACCGCCTCGACGCCGAGACCGACCCCGACGGCTGCGGCGATCCCATCGACACCGCGCCGTACGACACCGCGCCGGTCTGCGCCGACGGGCTCTGCGGGGGCCACTACACCGGCGGCGCCTGCTCCACCGGCGGCGGCTGGGCTTCGGGCCTGGGCGTCCTGGTCGCGGGGGCGCTCGCCGTCCGCCGTCGCCGCGCCCGCACCACCGGCGCCCTGGCGCTCGGCGCGCTCGCGGTCGCGGCGGCCCCGTTGCCCGCGCGCGCCGAACCGACGGTCAACGCCCAGCGGTACAGCCCCGACTTCACCGCGCCGACGTTCTTCAGCGTCCGCGACGTGCGCCCCCACGCGCCCGGGTTCGGCTTCGGGCTCGGCGTGAACTACGCGTCGGCGCCGCTCCAGTACCGCTTCGACGATGCCCGCGAGCCCATCGACCTGGTGGGCAGCGCCACCTCGTTGGACCTCGGCGTGTCCTTCGCCACCGGCCGCCTCGGGGTGGCCGTCGACATGCCGCTGCACCTCGTGAGCGGCGACCTCACCGACGGGGGGTTCGCCCCCGGCGACCTGCGCGTGAGCGTGCTCGGCGCGATCATCCCCCGCCATGACGCGATGTTCGGCCTCGGCGTGTACGGCGACATCGGCGTCCCCACCGGCGACGGCGCGCTCTACATGGGCTCCGGCTCGCCGGAGCTCAGCGCGGGCCTCAGCGCCACGGTCGGGAAGCGGGTGCTCGTCGCCGCCAACGCCGGCATCCACATCGCTTCGCCCGCGGCGCTCGACGACCTGAGCTGGGGCAGCCGCGCCGAGTGGGGCGTCGGCGTGAGCGTCCCGGTGGTCGACGCCTTCGCCATCGTCGCGGAGCTCGAGGGCGAATCGGTCCTCTCCACCACCGACACCACCGGGGCCAACCCCATCGAATGGCGCCTCGGCGGCCGTGCGCGCCTCGGTCCCAACCTCGTGGCCAGCCTCGGCGGCGGGACCGGCCTGACCACCGGGGTCGGCGCGCCGGAGTTCCGCGTCCTGGGCGGCCTCGGGTTCGTCCCCGCCGCGCGCGAAGCCCGGGTCGATCGCGGTCCGGACCGCGACGGCGACGGCATCGCCGACGGGCAGGACCTGTGCCCCGACCAACCGGAAGACCGCAACGGCCAGGCCGACGAGGACGGCTGCCCCGACGCGGGCCTGGTCCCCACCCACCTCGTCGTGACCGACCCCGAAGGCCGCCGCCTCGCCGGCGCCAGCATCGAGCTGGTCAGCGGCCCCGAGCTCGGTCGGTGGAGCCTCCCCGACGGCGACCTCACGCGTTCGCTCGCGCCCGGCGAGTACGGCGTGCGCGTCCGCGCCCCGCGCTTCGGCGCGACCGAAGCGCGCCTGGTCGTCCCCGAGGCCCCGCGCCACGAGCAGAGCTTCCAGCTCCAGCCCGCGGTCGCCGGCGGCACGGTCATCCTCAGCGTGCGCAACGAGGTCGGCCAGCCGGTCTCCGCCCTGGTGACGTTGCTCGGCGAAGGCCGGAAGTTCACCACCGGCGGCGACGGCATCGGCACCGAGCCGGTCCCGGCCGGCGAGGTCGAGCTGTCGGTCTGGGCCGAGGGGTACCGCCCCGAGCGGGTGAAGGTGCAGGTGGGCAAGGACGAGAAGAAGAGCGTGGACGTGACCCTCGGCGTGAGCCGGGTCGTCGTCCTCGCCGACCGCGTCGACATCCGCGACAAGGTGTTCTTCGACATCGACAGCGCCACGATCAAGGCCGAGAGTTTCCGCATCCTCGACGACGTCGCCGCCACGCTCGAGAACCACACCGAGCTGCGGCTGGTCGAGGTCCAGGGCCACACCGACGATCAGGGTGCGGAGGACTACAACCTCCAGCTCTCGCAGAAGCGCGCGGAGGCGGTCCGCAAGTACCTCATCGGCCAGGGCATCGAGCCCGATCGGCTCGTCGCCCGCGGCTACGGCGAGGGCCAGCCCCTGCAGCCGGGCACCGGCGAAGATGCCCGCGAGGTCAACCGGCGCGTGGTCTTCCGCATCCTCGCCGGTCCGCCGGTCGACGCACCGCGCGGCGACGGTCCCAAGAAGGGTCCGCGTCGGAAGGACTGAACCCGGGGCGGGTGCCCGCGACCGTCCCCTCGCCGGGCCGGGTCCGGCGGCCCCCGCGCAGTCGGGCCGACAGGGTCGGATCCGGATAGCCTCGCCGCCTCGCGGAGCGGACACATGGCGGCGGAGTACGATGTCGTGGTGATCGGGGCGGGCCCCGGCGGCTACCTCGCGGCGATCCTGGCGGCCCAGGCCAGGCTGAGGGTCGCCTGCGTGGAGCGCGAGCGCCTCGGCGGCGTGTGCCTCAACTGGGGCTGCATCCCCAGCAAGGCGCTCTTGCGCGCGGCGGAGCAATACCACTTCCTCACCCACGAAGCGGCGGCGTTCGGCCTCGGCTTCGACAACCCGCGGCACGACTGGCAGAAGGTGATCGCGCGCAGCCGCAAGATCGCCGACCAGAGCGAGCGCGGCGTACGCTTCTTGTTCAAGAAGTACGGGGTGGAGAGCATCGCCGGCACCGCGCGGCTCGACGCGCCCGGGCGCGTGGTCGTGCACGGGGCCGACGGCGAGCGGGTCCTCACCGCCGCGCACGTGATCGTCGCCACCGGTGCGCGCGCGCGCGTCTTCCCGGGCATGGAGGTCGACGGCCGCCGGGTGCTCACCTACCGCGAGGCGATCGCCAACCCCACCCAGCCCGCCTCGATCGTGGTGCTCGGGAGCGGGGCCATCGGGCTGGAGTTCGCCTACTTCTACAACGCGTTCGGCACGAAGGTCACCCTGGTCGAGGGCGCCGACCGCCTGTGCCCGCTGGAGGACGCCGACGTCAGCGCCGAGGTGCTGCGGTCGTTCAAGAAGGCCGGCGTCGAGGTGATCACCGGCGTGCAGTGCCAGTCGGCGCGCGCCGAGGGCGACGAGGCGGTGCTGAAGCTGTCCGACGGGCGCGAACTACGCGCCGACCAGGCGCTCCTCGCCGTCGGGGTCACCCCCAACGTCGAAGGCCTGGGGCTCGAAGCGCTGGGCGTCGGCCTCGAGCGCGGCCACGTCAAGGTCGACACGAGCTACCGCACGTCGGTGCCCGGCGTCTACGCCATCGGCGACGTGTGCGGGCCGCCCGCCCTGGCGCACACCGCCTACGCCGAAGCGCACGTGTGCGTCGGGCGCATCGCCGGCCAGCACGTCCCCGACGTCGACTACGGCAACATGCCCGCCGCCACCTACTGCCAGCCGCAGATCGGGAGCGTGGGCCTGACCGAAGCGGCGGCCCAGGCCAAGGGTGTGGCGTACACGGTCGGGAAGTTTCCCCTGTCCGCCAACGGGAAGGCCCGGGCCATCGGCGCGAGCGAAGGGTTCGTGAAGGTGATCGTCGGCCAACGCCACGGCGAGATCCTCGGCGCGCACCTGGTGGGGCACGACGTGGCCGAGCTCCTCGCCAACTTCGTGATGGCGCGCGGGGCCGAGGTCACGGCCGAACACTTCCTGCACACCGTCCACGCGCACCCGACGGTCGGGGAGGCGATGTTCGAAGCCGTGGCCGAGGCGGTCGGCAAGGGCGCACACCTGTAGATCAGCCGGGGGCGACCACTTCGAGCTCGGCCAGGCTGCGCGTGGAGGGGCGCCCGAGCAGGTAGCCCTGCCCGAACGGGCAGCCCGCTTCGCGCACCAGCGCGAGCTCGGCGTGCGTCTCGATCCCTTCGGCGACCACGGGGATGCCGAGCTCCCCGCACACCCGCACGGTGGCGCCGAAGATGTGGCGCTTGAGCGGCTCCTGGTCGAGCGCGGTGACCATCGACCGATCGATCTTCGCGATGTCGGGGGTCACGTGCACGAAGGTGCCGACGCCGGCGCTCCCCGCGCCCAGGTCGTCCAGCGCGATGCGGAACCCGCGCCGGCGCAGCCCCTCGACCGGCTCACGCAGCTCGACGAGCTCCTCGAGGGCGCTTCGTTCGTTGAGCTCGAGCGTGAGCCGACGCGCGTGCTGCTCGAGCGGGCCGCCCTCGGCGAGCATCACCGACTCGTTGAGCTCGTCGGCGCGGACGTTGAGGAAGACGTGGGAGCGGGTGCCCACCATCCCGCGCAGGACGCAGTCCCGGATGCGGAGCGTGAGCTCTTCGCGTCGCCCCAGGCGGGCGGCGAGCGCGAACAGCTTCAGGGGCGGGAGCGCCGCGTCTTCACACCGGACCAGCGCTTCGAAGGCGACGGGGCGACAGGTGGCGAGGTCCACGATCGGCTGCCACGCGACGTGAACGCCGGCGAGCGCTCGATCGAGCTGCGCGGCCTCGACCGGCGGGGGGCGGCCTGCCCACTCGCCGACGGGCGACTTCGCGGACGGCGGCAGCGCCCTCGTGTCACCGGCCCGGGCCAGCGCCTCGCCCACGACCTGCCGCAGCTCGGCCGTCGAGACCGGCTTGCGCAGGTAGCGCACCGCGCCCAGGTGGACGGCTTCGATCGCGGACTCGAGGTCCGGCGCGCCGGTGAGGATCACGACCGCCGTCGCGTCGCGGGCGGCCCGGAGCGCGCGCACCAGCTCGATGCCCGTCCCGTCGGGGAGCTGCAGGTCGGTGAGCACGAGGTCGAACGAACGTCGGCCGAGCGCAGCGCGTGCAGCGGCCAGATCGGCGGTCGCCTCGACAAACGCAACGTGTGTCGCGAGCGTTCTGCAGATGGCATCTCGGACGCGGGCGTCATCTTCGACGACGAGGATGGAGCTTGCGCTGGCGTTCTTCATAGGGGTCTGCGTCCTGACGTACTCCTGTACGTCGGGTGCAGCCCGACTCGCCAGGATCGGAGCGTTCGAGGCAGTCCCGGCGCATCGGCCTCGGACGCCGAACTCTCTCCGCTGTTGCGTGATGTGCGACAAAAGATCGCGGGTTGCACCCTATTGGCATAGTCCCGGCGATGCGGGACAACGACGCTCCGGAGCACCGATGCCCCCTTCCCGTGTCCTTGTCGCCATCTCCCACTCGCTCGCCCGGCTCGCCGCCGCGGGACTGGTGCGGGACGCCGGGATGGTGGTGGTGGGCGAAACCGGCGACGGTATCGAGTGTGTACGCCTCTGCGAACGCCACCAACCCGCGGCCCTGGTCATCTCGCAGCGGCTGTCGGGCCTCGCCGCACCGCAGGTGCTCCGTTCGTTGTCGCCGGCCTTCCGGCCGTACACGGTGTGCATCACCGACTCGGCCGCGTCGGGCACGCTGCTCGACGCGCTGGGCGCCGGGGTGCGCGGCCTGGTGCTCGAGGAGAACAGCGCGCAGGAGCTGATTCTGGCGCTACAGGCGGTCTGCGCCGGGGAGTATTGGTTGCGGCCGCCGCTCTGCAGCACGGTCTTCGCCAGCGCCGCGGCGCTGGCGGCGCAGCTCGGGAGCGACCCGCTCGCCCAGCTCTCCGCCCGCGAGCGCGAGGTGTTCATCCTCGCCGCACGCGGCGAAGGCAACGTCGACATCGCGCCGCGGCTCAACATCAGCCCGCGCACGGTCGAGGCCCACCGCGGCCGGGCGTTCCACAAGCTCGGGCTCACGTCGCTGCGCGAGGCCATCCGCTTCGCGGCGGCCCATGGCCTGCTGGAGGGCTGAGCGGTGACCCCCTGGAGCCCGCTGCTGGAGCTGTCGCCGGACGCGGTCATCGTCGTCGACGCGACGTGGAGCGTGGCCGACGCCAACGATCACGCCGGGCGGCTGTTCCGCGCGGGGGCGCCGGGGCTGGTCGGGGTGCCGCTCGACGCGCTGCTGCCCCCCTCGGTGCGGCCGCTCCACCACGCGCACGTCCGCGGGTACGCAGCCCACCCGCGCAAGCGGTCGATGGGCGCGTCGGGCCAGCCGCTCCACGCCCGGCGGCAGGACGGCAGCATCTTCCCCGTCGACATCGCACTCGCGCCGCTGGATTGGCAGGGCCGCACCTACACGATCGCGGTGGTCCGCGACCGGACGGACGCCACCCGACACGCCGAGCATCGGAGCGAGACGCGGCGGATGGACGCGGCGCTCGCGGCCGGCGCCGGGTTCGCCCACGACGTGCGCAACCCGCTGATGGCGGCCACCAACCACCTCGAGCTGGCCGAGGAGGCGCTGGCCCGCGGCGACGCCGCCGAAGCGGCGGCGCTGGTCGCGCTGGCCCGGGAGAGCACCGGGCACATCGCGGCGCTGGTGGAAGGGTACCTGGGCGCCGGGCGAGCGTCCGCGGCCGAGGCCGCCGCACCGGTCGACCTCGGCGCGGTCGTGGCGGCGGCGACACGCCTCGCGCGGCGCGCCGCAGGCGAGCTCGAGGTCGAGCTCGAAGCGGACGTGCAGGTGGTGGGCTCGTTCTCTCGCTGGGTGCTCCTGGTGGTCAACCTCGTCGACAACGCGCACCGCGCCCTCTACGAGAAGACCCCGGCGGGCACGCGGGTCAAGATCGGGCTCCGCCGGTGCGGTGACGAGGCGCTCCTGGTGGTCGACGACGACGGGCGCGGCATCCCCGCGTCGGACCTCGAGCGGGTCTTCACGCCGTTCTTCAGCACCCATCACGGCCGCGGCGGAACCGGACTCGGGCTCTCCGGCTCGCGCTCCGACCTGGAGCGGGTCGGCGGGCGCATCGACCTGCAGAGCGTCGACGGCGAAGGCACCCGGGTCGAGGTGCGCATCCCGCTGGCTTGAGGCGGGGGGCGCCGGGCCAGACGCGGCGCCCCGGGGCGCGGATCGGCGCTCTTTCCGGGGGGCAAACGTCTGGCGTGGGGGGGGCAGAACGAGGTTACCCCCGGGTCCTGCCGGGCCGGGTGAAATTGGCGCTCGCTCCCCCGCCAGTTCGCCGCAAGCGGCGAACCGGCGCTCCGCTCGGCCAATTCCCCCCGACCCGTCACCCGCCGCGTCACCGAGCCGGCCCACGCCGGGAGG
>SXOM01000643.1 GCA_005776735.1 Pseudomonadota bacterium | reverse complement strand
GCCGCGGTTGGCGATGAGGACCTTGCGAAACACGCGACTAGCCCGGCGACAAGCGGAAGAGCTCCTGCCCGAACTGGACCGGAGACGCGTTGTCGACCAGCAGCTCCGCCACGACGCCGTCGACGTCGGACTCGACCTGGTTCATCAGCTTCATCGCTTCGATGATGCAGACGACCTGCCCCTTGCGCACCTTGTCGCCGACGTTGACGTACGGCGCCGAGTCGGGCGAAGGCGAACGATAGAAGGTGCCGACGATCGGGGCGCGGACGACCTTGTGGTCGGCGGCGCGGGCCGGGGCCGCCGGAGCCGCCGCAACCGGGGCGGGCACCACCGCGAGGGCCGGAGCCGCCACCGCCATCGGGGCCACGCCCACGGCGACGCCGGCGAACTTGACCGTGAGCTCGACGCCTTCCTGCTTCCAGGTGAATTCGCCGACACCCTGCCCTTTCATCAGCCGCACGAGGTCGCGGACATCCTTCTGGTTCATCATCGCTCCGAGCGCGCGAAGGCTACCACGCCGGGACTGGCCGCCGTCGCGCAGGGGGGCGGTGGGGCGGCGCGCCGCGACCGACCCCGTGGGCAGGCCCACCGCGAAACGTCCGGCGCGCGCCGCGCATCCGGGGCGACGCGGGACGAACGCGGTGACGGGGGTTGCGCCTGGGGCGGCCGCACGGAGCGCGGCGTTCGCTGGCGCCCAACCCCGCTCAGCTCGCCGCCACCGTGCCGACGAGCGCCCGGAGCCCGAGCTCGTAGCTGAGCGGCCCGAACCCGGTGATCACCCCCCGCGCCACGTCGGACAACATCGAGCGGCGGCGGAACGGCTCGCGCGCGTGGACGTTGCTCAGGTGCACCTCGACGAACGGGAGTCCCACCCCGAGGAGCGCGTCGCGCAGCACCACCGACGTGTGGGTGAGCCCGCCGGGGTTGACGAGGATCGCGCCGAATTGCCCGCGGGCGGCGTGGATCGTCTCGATCAGCACCCCCTCGTGGTTGCTCTGCACCGACTCGACCTGCACCCCGAGCTCGGCCCCGAGCGCGACCAGCCGGGCGTCGATCTCGGGCAGGGTCGTGCGCCCGTAGGTCTCGGGCTCGCGGGTGCCCAGGAGGTTCAGGTTCGGACCGTGGACCACGAGAATGCGCATCAGGACTCCCAGAACGGCCGCGCGTAGGCGGAGAGGGGGTCGTCGCCCGTCGGGACGGGGCCCTCGTGATCTTCGAGCAGGGCCGCCACCGTCTCGCCGTAGCCGGGCAGGCGCTTGCGGCCGCCACGGCCGGGCGCGGGCGTCGGGGTGTCGAACCCCTCCAGCGCCCGCGAGAGCTCGATGACGCGGCTGCGGGCGCGGGCAGAAGTCGGGTTGGCGGCGTAGATCCGCTGCCACGCACGCGTGGCGCGCGGATAGTCGCCGCGTGCCGCGAGGCGCTCCGCCCACACCTCGGTGTCGAACGGGTCGCCGTCGTAGCCGGTGAGCGCCGCCTCGGCCGGACGCGCGCGTGCGCGTAAGCCGATCACCAATGGGTCGGCGGGGGCGACCATCGCGAGGGTGTCGAGGAGCTGGCCCGCCTCGCGAAGCCGACCCGCGTCGTACAACAGGCCCGCCAGGAGCGTTCCCGCCGCGACGTTCTGCCGGTCGGCCTGGACGACCTCCTCGAGGATGGAGACCGCGAGGTCGCGCTTGCCCGCTTCGAGGTGCAGTCGGGCCAGAACCACCTGGGCCGGCATGTGCTCGGGGTGATGCCGCAACCCCTGCCGCAACACCTCCAGCGCCTCGGCCGGTTGGCCGGCGCGGCGGAGTTGTTCCGCGAGCGGCACGAACGCCAAGGACCGCGGCTCATCGCGCAGGCGCCGCCGAAGCAGCGGAATCTCCGCGGGAGCGGACGTGGCTACTTTCCTTCGGCCGTGGCCGTGCTCACCACCAGCGACTCGGTGTCGGAGGAGATGCTCATCTCGATGCTGAAGTCGGTGCTCGGACCCGGCGTGCTGTCGACGAACAGGTAGAAGTCGACCACGCCCTGGTTGTCGGTGGTGCCGCGGAAGTAGTTCGGGCGGTAGCTGGACGGGCCCTCGCCGGCGGTGTCCTCGACGGCGGCGTCGTAGGTCGCGGTGAGCTCGTAGTACTGCTGGTCCGGATCTTCGAGCAGCGCCGCGCACAGCTCCTGGTACTTCTCGTCGCCTTCGCCCGCTTCGCAGTCGGTGCGGAACTCGTCGACTTCGCTGATCGCCGCGGCGGGCAGCAGGTACGTACCCGTCCAGTAGGAGTACACGTCGACCGCGATGTTCTCGAGCGGCAGGCTACGGCCGTACTCGTCCTCGCGCTTGACGATGGCCCGGTTGTGGTAGACCAGACCGACGCCGTCCTCGGCGACCACACCGGCCGTGTACACGACGGTCAGGCCGGACGTGGTGGACCCGACGGTCGCATCGTAGGGCGCATCGAACGGACCCTCGGCGCAGGCGAACAGAGCGAACAGCAGACCCATGCCACCACCTCGACGGCGTCAGTGTACCACAGCGAGCGCGGTGAACTGGATCTCCACCTCGGCCACGTCGTCGCCAGCCGAGATGAAAAGGGGCACCGCAGCGTGGACCGCCGGGGCGTCGTCCACGAATACATCAAAGTTGATCCGACCATCCGGGCCAGTGACGAGCTCGAGCCACGTGCACGCGCTCGACCCCGGCGCACAGTGCCCGAGCTCCACGACCTCGTTGCGCCGGACGTCGAGGGCGAGCGCGCCGACTGGCGCGCGAGGCGCGCGCACGGTGGCGCCATCCCAGCCGCTGAGCACGCTGACCCGCACGCCGGAGGCCGGCGCCCCATCGGGCCCGACCACCCAGGCGGACATCGGAAACAACCCGCCGATGTCGTCCGCATCGGCGTACGCGTCGTCCCAGGGTTCGACCACGTCGTCGTCGGGCAGGACGACCGAGCCGGGCTCGGCGTCGGGCGCCGCACAGGCCAGGAGCGCGAAGATCACGAGGACAACCCCGCAGCTTCGATGAGCTGGGCGAGCTCGGCCTCGGGTACCGGGAAGAGTCGGACGTCGCCGACCTCGACTGGGATCACGAGCCGGACCATACCACGGTCCCGCTTTTTGTCGATCCCCATCGCCGCCACGAGCGCCGCGGGGGCGAGCCCCGGAGGCAGGGTGTGTGCGAGGTCGAGCCGCTCGGCGGACCGCCGCAGGTGGTCGGCCAGCCCCGGACGGCTCCACCCGCGCCGTTCCCCGAGCTCGGCGGCCGCGACGAGGCCGATGCCAACGGCCTCGCCGTGCGACATCGCCCCGTAGCCGGCCACCCGCTCGACCGCGTGGCCGAGGGTGTGGCCGAGGTTCAACAACGCGCGCACCCCGCGCTCGAGCGGGTCCGCCTGGACCACCGCCGCCTTCACCCGCACCGAGGCCAGGATGCGGCTCCCGAAGCCGGCGCCGACGTCGTGCGGCCCCGGTGGCGCGGCGCAGAGCGCGTCGAGCGCCCCTTCGCCGGCGAGCACCGCGTGCTTGAGCATCTCCCCGCGCCCGCACCGCCACTCCCGGGGGCTCAGCGTGCCGAGCAGCGCGGGCACGATCCACACCAGTCGCGGTGCGTGGAACGCGCCCACGAGGTTCTTGCCCGCGCCCGTGTTGACGCCCGTCTTCCCGCCCACCGACGAGTCGACCGCGGCGAGCAGCGTGGTCGGCACCTGCACCAGCGGCAACCCGCGAAGCGCCGTGGCCGCCGCGAACCCCGCCACGTCGCCGACGACGCCGCCGCCGAACGCCACGACGGCGGTGCCCCGGTCGGCGCGCGCGGCGATGGCCGACTCGACCACCCACCGCCAGGTGTCGAGGTCCTTGTGGGCCTCCCCGTCGGGCACCAGGAGCACCTCGGCGACCCGACCCGCGAGCGCCGCGTGCAGGCGCTCGCCATGCAGGGCCCACACCGTCGGGTTCGAGACCACCACCACGCGGCCGAGCGCGCAGGCATCGAGCTCGCCGGCAAGCCCGGCAAGCTCGCCGGCGGCGACCACCGGGTAGCCGAGGTTCAGATCGAGGCGCTCAGTCCACATCGCCGTCGAACCTGTTCCGCCACCTCGTCGACGTCAAGCCCGTCGGTCCAGACCGGCTCGCCATAGGCCGCCCAGACCGGCCGCCGCGCCTCGAGGAGATCGCGCCAGCGGCCGGCAAGCGGACGGGACGTGGCCTCCATGCGCGATGCGAGCGTGTCGGGCGTCGCCATGAGGATGACCACCCGCCAGTCCGCGAGCGCGACGCGGTTCTCCGCGCGCACGAGCGCCCCACCCCCGAGGGCCATCACCCCCACGCCCTGGGCCACCGCCGCGAGCACCGCCGACTCCCGGTCGCGGAACGCGGCTTCGCCCCCGCGCGCGAACCAGCCGGGCACGTCACCGATCTGCGCGTCGAGGTCGACGAACCGCGCGCCGATCTGCATCGCGAGCCGGCGGCCTACCGACGACTTCCCCACGGCCATCGGCCCGCCAAGCGCGATCCGCGCCGGCTGGGCCGGCGCGTCGGTCACTCGGTGACGATCCGCGGCGTGATGAACACCAACATCTCGTTCTGCTTGGTGGACGTCGAGGAGTTCTTGAACAGGTACCCGATGAGCGGGATGGACCCGAGGCCCGGGATGCGCTCCTGCGCCCAGCTCTCTTCCGTCGCGTACACGCCGCCGAGCACCGCGGTGTCGCCGTCGGCCACGAGCACGTTGGTCTCGAGCTCCTTCTTGGCGATGGCGGGGCGTCCCTGCACCGTGCGGCTGAAGTCGGCCCGGTTGTTCTTGATCTTCACCGTCATCTGCACGTTGCCGTCGGTGGTGACGTGCGGGGTGATGTTGAACTCCAACAACGCGTCGACGAGCTGCACCTGGGTGCCGCCGTTGCTGACCGACTCGTAGGGGATGGCCTCGCCCTGCTTGACCGTGGCCGTGGCGTTGTCCATCACGTTGACCCGCGGACTCGACACGACGCGCCCCCAGCCTTCGGTCTCGAGCGCGCTCAACCGGGCGTCGAGGTCGATGAGGCCGGGGATGGACCCGAGCGAGAACGCGAGCGCCCCCGAGGTGCCGCTGGTGCCCAGGTCGACCATGAGGCTGTCGTTGCCGGGGCTGTAGAACTGGCTGGCACCGGCCCGCGTGAGGCCGCCCGAGACGCCCACCGAGTTCGGGAAGAACGCGCCGGTCTGGTAGCCGGTGGCGCCGCTGGCATCGATGTTGGTGCCCCACTGGATGCCGAGCTGGTGCACCTTGCTGCTGGTGGCCTCGACGAAGCGGGCTTCGATGGAGACCGCGCGGTTGGGCTTGTCCACCCGCTTGAGGAGCTCACGGATCATCGCGATGCTCTCGCGGACGTCCTTGACGATGAGCTGGTTGGAGCGTTCGTCGAACTTCATCGTGCCGCGTTCGGACAACAGCTCCTTGAGCTGGTCCTGGATCTCTTCGGCGTCGGCGTAGTCGAGCGGGGCCACGTACATCTCGAGCGGCTCGAGCAACTTCTCGGCCTTGTCCTTCTCGAGCGCGGCCTGCTGCTCGGCTTTCAGCGTCTCGATCTGGGCGACGCGGATGATGTTGCCGAAGCGCTGCGCGGCGAGGCCCTTGGACTGGAGGATGGAGGCGAGCGCCTGATCCCACGGCACGTCCTTCAGCCGCACCGTGACATTGCCCTTCACGTCGTCGCTGGCGACGATGTTGAGCTCGGCCGTCTCGGCGACGAAGCGGAAGACGGTGTGGATGTCGGCGTCCTGGAGGTCGATCGACATCCGGCGACCGCGGTAGCGCGCACCGGCGGTGCCCGGGGCATCCTCGGCGAACGAGAGGGAGTTGGCGTCGGCGGAGCCGGCGCCGGCGCCGAACTGCGCCTGCGGATCTTCGGTGCGGCCCGACTTGCCGATCAGGACCTCGCCGCCGCTGGCGTTGGAGAGGCCGCCCGACTCGTTGGTGTCCGGCGTGGACGGCGCGGCCTGGGCGCTCTTCTGCACCTGCTCGGAGCGCGCACGCATCATGCTCGCCGGGTTGGCGATCTCGAGGATGTACAGGGAACCGTCGCGCTTGACCTGGTACTCCACCGACTCGCGCAGGTTGACCTCGACCCGGGTGCCCGCGCGCGTCGGCCGGGCCTTCACACTCTCGACCGGGCTGTAGAAGCGGCTGCTGTCGATCTCGCGCGCCAACGACGTGGGCATCACGGCGCCGGGCAGGTCGATCACGATCTGGCGGCTGCTCGGCTGCGACACGGCGGGCTCGACCGACTGCAGGCCCATCACCACGCGGCTGCTCGCGTCGTCGAACGCGAAGTCCAACGTCGTGAGCGCGGCCCCTTCGATCGCGGCGGCAGGACCGCTGAGGCGGTTGTTCCCGAGCGCACCGGCCAGCGGGTCGGCCTCGGCGCCCGGCACCAGCGCGACCACGAGGTCGGTGCCCTCCTGGCGGAGCTCGTGCGTGAACGGTCCGGACAGGTGCAACGTCAGGCGCACCACCTCGGAGCCGTCGTTGAACGTGGACAGCTCGCCGCGCGTGACCATGCCCCCGACGGGCACCTGGGCGCCTTCGCCGAGCGAGCTCGCCGGGAAGTCGATGACCAGGCGGTCGGGGTTGGTCGCCTTGAAGGCGCTGTACACGGGCGTGGCTCCCGACAGGGCGATGCGGACCTCGGTCCGCTCCGCACCGCCGGTCACCGACGCGCTGCCCACGGTGGTGGGCGCGGCCGCGTGCGCCGGGCTCGCCGCGAGGGCGCCCCACAGGAGCACGCCGAAGAGCATGCCAGACCGCATCATCACTCCAGAGCTGTTGGTCATCACTTCTTCCCGCTCCCGCCGCCGGCGAAGCGGATGGTCACTGCGTTCACGACTAGCTCACCGTCGAGCATGCGATATTCTTCGGTCACGACGATCCCGTCCTCGGAGATCGAGGTGACCTTGCCCCAGTTGCGCCCCACGTACGTGCCGTGGTGCACGACGTGACCGGTTCCTTCGGGGTCGACGAGGAGGGCCCTGGGCATCTCCACGTTCCAGACCACGCCGGTCAGGACGAACCGATCGGACTCCCAGCGCTGCAAGGGCGGCGTGTTCTCGGACAGCTCCTCGGGCCCCCGTTGGCGGGCGAGGAACGACGAGAAGGGATCGCGCTTGCCGGCGGGGTTGTAGAACCACTCTTCCTTGGCCTCGACCGCTTCGGCCGCGACCACCGTGGGAGCGGCCTTCTTGGCCTCGGGCTTGGCCGCGTGCTCGTTGATCGACTCGCCGCAGCCGACGAGGAGCGTCACCGCGGCGAACAGGACGGACCTCATTCGCCCCCCTTCTTCTTCTTCTTGGGGTCCTTGTCGCGGCCCGCCTTGATCTCGTCTTCGGTGAGGAACCGGTAGGTGACCACCTTGCCCTCGACCGTGAGCGTCGTCTCGGCGTCGGCTTCTTTCGGGTTGGTCATCTCGATGTCCTCGACGGACACGATGCGGTTCATCTTGCCCACGCGGTCGAAGAAGATGGCGACCTCGTGGAAGCTGCCCGCCATGACGATCTGCACGGGCACGTCGGCGTAGTACTCGTGCACCGCCTCGGCGAGAGGCTGGAACTTCCGGACCTCGAGGCCCGACTTGCGCGCCAGCGAGTCGATCTCGCTGAGCAGGCCGGGGATCTCGCGGTCGTTGGGCAGCTCCTTGAGGGCCTGCTTCAGATCGGCCTGGAGCTGCTCGAGCTCCGACTCGAACATGCCACGGTTCTCGGCGCGCGCCTTGACCTCGTCGCGCTTCTTCGTCAGCTCGGTGCGCTTGGCCGTGGCGGTGGAGATGTCGTCCATCGTCGGGAGCAAGAGCGCGAACGCCATGACGGCGACGAGCACGACGTAGCCGAGGCCGTAGACGAGGAGCCGCTGTGAACGGGGCAGCTTGCCCAGGCGGTCGATGATCTGGCTCATGGCGTGGCTCCGGGCGCGGGCGCCGCTGCTGCCTCGGCGGGCGCCGGGGAGGCGCCCGGGGCGGCCGGCGCGGCCTCGCTGGG
>SXOM01000642.1 GCA_005776735.1 Pseudomonadota bacterium | reverse complement strand
GCCGCTCTATGTCGACCGCCTGCGCAAGCTCATCCACGTGGCGCCCGACGGCAGCTTCCGCCTCGACATGGACTATTTCGACTTCGAGCGCGGCAAGCGCATGTACAACGAGAAGCTCGAGGCGCTCCTCGGCCAGCCCACCCGTCCGCTCGAGACGGGGGAGATGACCCCCTTCCACATGGACGTGGCCCGCTCGTTGCAGGTCATCGTCGACGAGGTGATGGTCAAGCTCGCCACCCACATCGTCCAGACCACGGGCTGCCCCAAGCTGTGCCTCGCCGGCGGTGTCGCGCTCAACTGTGTGGCCAACGGCGAGATCCTCCGCAAGGCCCCCGTCGAGGACCTGTTCATCCAGCCGAGCGCCGGCGACGCGGGTGGGGCCATGGGCGCCGCGCTCCAGCTCTGGAACGGCCTCCTGAAGAAGCCGCGGCTCCCGCGCCTCCCGTCGGTGTACCTCGGCCCCGGCGAAGACGACGCCGCGGTCCAGGCCACGCTCGACCGCTACGGCGCGAAGTACGAAAAGCTCGATCGCGACGCGCTCCTGGCGCGGGCGGTGTCGCTCCTGGAAGGCGGCCGCGTGGTGGGGTGGCACCAGGGCCGGATGGAGTGGGGCCCACGCGCCCTCGGCCACCGGTCGATCCTCGGCGACCCGCGGGTGCCCGACATGCGCGACGTCATCAACCGAAAGATCAAGATGCGCGAGGGGTTTCGGCCCTTTGCGCCATCGGTGCTCGAGGATCAGGTGAGCGAGTGGTTCGAGCTGGACCGGCCCTCGCCGTACATGCTCCTGGTGGCGCCGGTCCGCGCCGGCAAGACCCCGCTCCCTTCCATCACCCACGTCGACAACAGCGCCCGCATCCAGACCATCTCGCGCGACCAGGACGCCCTGTACTACGACCTGATCGCCCAGTTCGGCCAGCGCACCGGCGTGCCCGTCCTCATCAACACCTCGATGAACGTGCGCGGCGAGCCGATGGTCTGCACCGCCGACGACACCTACCGCTGCTTCATGCGCACGGGCATGGACGCCCTGGTCGTCGGCAGCTTCGTGATGCTCAAGGAGGAGCAGCCGGCGATGGAGCTCCGATCGGCCGCCGACGAGTTCGGCCTGGACTGAGCGACGGGGGGCGGTGCGGCGCGACCGTCCGCTCGTCGTGCCGTGCCATGCCCGCCCCGCGGCGCCGGTTCGACGAGCGCCGGGACGCGCGGCAGACCCCGCCCCGCGGGCCGGTCGGCCGGCCCCGGTCGGTCGCGGCGCGTCCCCCAACCGACACCCCGGCGTGGTACACGGGGGCTCTCCCCGAGGTCGTCCGTGCCGGAGTGGCTCAGCAAGTTCCTCCCCATCTTGATCCTGCTCGTGGTCATCGGCGGGGTGGTGTCGATGCTCCCGAAGGTCGAGCTCGGCCACAGCGCGGCCTACAAGCGCCGGCGGATCATGAACTGGCTCCCGCTCGGCCTCACGTACGCGTTTCTGTACTTCGGCAGGTACAACCTTTCCGCCATCGCCGGTGAGCTCGACAAGGCCGGGGTGCTCGCCAAGGCGCAGTTCAACGACATCGACGGGGTCGGCGCCTGGGTGTACGGCATCGCGTTCCTCATCAACGGGCCGCTCACCGACAAGCTCGGGGGGCGGTTCACGATGCTCGTGGGCACGCTCGGCTCGGCGCTCCTCAACGTCGGGATGGCGTTGTCGATGCAGGCGGCGATCGACACCGGCGGGGAGGCGGGAGCCGAGGGCCTGCACGACCGGCTGCTGTTGCTCAACGCCGCGAACATGTACTTCCAGAGCTTCGGCGCGGTCAGCATCGTCAAGGTGAACGCGCCGTGGTTCCACGTACGCGAGCGCGGCGTGCTCGGCGGCTTGTTCGGAGTGCTCATCTCGCTCGGGCTCTACTTCAGCTACGACTGGAGCCTCGCGCTCGGCAAGGGCTTCGGCTGGGCCTACAGCTTCTGGGTCCCGGCGGTCGTGCTCGCGGTGATGGTGGTCGTCACGGCGCTGTTCGTCCGCGACACGCCTTCGCACGCGGGTCATGACGACTTCGACACCGGCGACGCCACCTCCGGGCAGACCGTCACCGTCGGGCCGATGGAGGTGCTCAGTCGCATGTTCCAGAACCGCATCATCTGGATCATCGTGGCGGTGGAGTTCTGCTCGGGGTTCTTGCGCCAGGCAGTGATGAAGCAGTACCGGCTGTACGCCAAGGCCATCGGCGACGGGGACAGCTTCGTCTACGAGAACTGGGGCATGCTGCTGTGCGTCGCGGGGATCCTCGGCGGCGTCTTCGCGGGGTTCATCTCCGACCACGTCTTCGGGAGTCGGCGTGGGCCGGTGTCGAGTGTGCTCTACGGCGGGCTGCTGCTCGGGGCGGTGGGGGCGTTCTTCACCCTCGGCCAGCCGGCGCTCGGGTGGGCGGTGGTCTTCATGTCGCTCTGCGTGATCGGCGTGCACGGCATGTTGTCGGGCACCGCCTCCATGGACTTCGGCGGCTCCAAGAACGCGGGGGTCGTCACCGGGGTCATCGACGGGTTCGTCTACCTGGGCACGGGCACCCAGGCGTTCCTGTACGGGAAGATGCTGCCCACGGGCGACGAAGCGAAGGACCCGGCGAACTGGGCGATCTGGCCGGGCGCGATGTTGCCGGTCGCGCTCGTCGGCCTGGTGCTGTGTGCGCAGATCTGGAACGCGCGGCCCAAGGCGGGCGGCGGGCACTAGCGGCGGTGGCCGCCGCCGGGCTCAGAGCTCGCCGGCCGCGAGCTGCCCGGCGACGCTCATGCGCTCCAGCGGCGCCGCACCGTCCCATGCGTCGGCTCCGACCGAGATCGGGGCGGCCGCCATCGGCACGGTGACCCGCCGCGGAAAGCCCGTCTCCTCGAGCTCCGTGGCGAGGGCGCGGCCCAGGATCGTCGCACCGGCGTCGGTGGGATGAAGGCCGTCGGACCACAGGTCGTCCGCCGCCCGACCCGACGCGCGGTACACCGTGAGCATGTCGAGCCACGGGACCCCGCGCGCGCGGGCGAGTCGGTACTGCGCTTCGGCGTAGGGGTAGACCGGGTCGGTGGCGACCCGGCCGCGGCCGGACATGCCGTGGGTGGCGAGCGCGAGGAAGATCACGCCCACGTCGTTTTGGGCCGCGGCGTCGAGGATCGCCTCCAGGGTGGCCACGTACTGGGCCAGCGGCACCCGGCGCACCCCGGTGTCGCCGGGTTGGGGCCAGCCGATCGTCCGCTCGGCGGGGAGCCCGCGCGCCGTGTTCACGGCGCGCCGCGCGAGGCGGAACAGGCCCGAGTGGGCCAGCACGACCTCCGCGCGCGTGGCGGGCGCCCGAAACGCCGCTTGCAGGTCGGCGTCGCGTACCGCGTCGAGCGAACTGTCGCTCCACAGGTTGCCGATCACCAGGACACGCGGCGCCATCGCCCACCCGACCTCGTCCATCACCACACGCGTCTGCAGGGTCGAGTACCCGGGCACCGCCAGCGTGCGCACCCGCACCGGGACACCGTTGGCGTTGAGCGCCGACTGCAGCGATTCGTGGATGGTGTTGGCGTCGGCGACGTCGTGGCCGAAGATGCTCGAGTCGCCGAGGGTGAGCACCAGGGGGGCCCCTTCGGGGCCGGCGACCGACGAGGCGCGCAGGCCGTCCTGGGCGGTGTAGCCGACCCGCGTGTCGGGGGGACAGGGCGCCAACGCCCACAGTCGGGTGGGGTGCGGCTCGAGCACGTGCGCGCTGGTGTCGCCGGTGGCGATGACGCCCTGGGACAGCACCTCGGCCGCCAGGATCACGAGGAGGCCGAAGGCCAGGCCGCGCCGTCGCCCGGCGGTCACGGAGGCGTTCGTGCGAGCGCCGCGGCGTCGCGGGGGCTGAGCCGGATGAGGATGCCCTCTTCCTGCGTGATCCGGAGCCAGTCTTCGCGGGTGAAGGCGTCGGCCTTGTCGAGCAGCCGCTCGACCTTGCCGCTGGACCGGTTGACCTTCTCGAGGACGACCCGCCCTTCCTTGGCGGCGGCGCGCAGCTCGCCGACCAGGGCCTCGACGTCCTCGGCACGGACACTCTGCAACAGCTCGTCGGCGTGGACCACCGCACCATCGACGCCGGTCAGCGTCTGGTCGGCGTGGTCGATCACCGGGCGGGCGCGGTCGCTGGTGGCCTGCACGCTGTCCATCGTGCGGGCGGCCTTCTGCGTGAGCGTGGGCAGCTCGTCGGAGGCGACCGCGGCGTTGTGCAGCAGGCGCTCGGCGTCGTCGAGCATGCGCGTGACCCGCTCGGGGTCCTTCTTCAGCGCGTCGGTGATGACCGCCAGCGCTTCGGGGTCGAGCGCCCCGACGACCGGGCCGAGCGAAGTCACGAGCTGATCGATCTCGGTGGGGCGACCGACCGAGATCAGGCGGTCGCCGTCGACCAGCAGCGGCGCGTCGGCCGACATGGGGCTCAGCTCGACGTACTTTTCGCCGAGCACGCTGCGCGCGCGCACCGCCACGACCACGTCGCGACGGAGCCCCGCGCTGGCGTCGAGGCTGAGCGTGGCGACGGCGCCCCCATTGGCCACACGGAGCCCCTGCACCCGGCCGACCTGGACGCCCGACACCGAGACGGCCGCACCCTCGGTGAGGCCCGCCGCGTCCTGGAACGCCGCTTCGACCTCGACCGCGTCGCCCAACCCGCGGATGGCGCCGATCTGGAGCGCCATGAAGGCGAGGATCCCCACCGCGCCGAGCAGGAGCAGGCCGACTCCGATTTCGTGGCGTCTGGACACGGGGACGGCCCGATAACCCGAATCGGCGCCACCGGAAGCGCCGGGCCCGACTCCCCCCGGGCCCGCGCCGCCCGGTTCACCCGATCTTCGGGAGCCGCGCGGGGTCGTCGCTCCCCGGCTCCGGCAGCACGAGGTTGCGCCCGAGGAACCGCCGCACGATGGGGTGGTCGGCGCGCGTGACCTCGTCGCGCGTGCCCCACGCGACGAGCTTCCCCTGGTACAACATGGCGATGTGGTCGGCGACGTTGATGGTGCCGACGATGTCGTGGGTGATCACCACGAAGGTGACGCCGAGGGTCTCCTTCAGGTGGCCGATGAGCGCGTCGATCGCGTCGGAGGTCATCGGGTCCAGACCCGAGTTGGGCTCGTCGAAGAGCACCAGCTCGGGGCGCGTGACGATCGCGCGGGCCAGGCCCACCCGCTTGCGTTGGCCGCCGGAGAGGGCCGGCGTGGGCCGATCGTAGAGGCCCGGCAGCTCCACCATCTGCAGGACTTCGTCCACCCGGTCGCGCCGCTCGGCCGCGCTGAGCTCCGGATGGTGCTGACGGAGCGGAAACTCGATGTTCTCGCCGGCGGACAACGAGTCGAACAACGCCCCGTCCTGGAAGAGCATGCCCAGGCGTTTGCGGACGGCGTACACCGAACGTTCGCCGGCGTGCGCCATGTCGGTGCCGAACACCACGACCTGGCCGGCGTCGGGCTGGATGAGGCCCACGATGTGCTTGAGCAGCACGCTCTTCCCGGTGCCGGACGGGCCGATGATCGCGGTGGTGGCGCCGCGCGGGATGTCGAAGCTCACCCCGTCGAGCACGACGAGGTCGCCGAATCGTTTCCGCACGTCGACGAGGCGGACCGGGGCTTCATCATCCATAGAGGGCCTGCGACACGAGGTAGTTGAAGGTGACGCACATCACGCAGCTCACGACGACCGCCCGGTTGGTGGCCTTGCCGACCCCGGCCGGGCCCTTCTCGGACTCAAAACCGCAGTAGCAGCTCACCAGCGCGATGATCACCGCGAAGACCAGGGCCTTGACCTCGCCGGTCATCAGGTCGGACATCCGCGTGGAGGTGCGCGCGAACTCGAGGAACGTCGCGGAGTTGAGCCCCAACTGCCAGGTGGCGACCGCCCAGCTCGACGCGACCGTGGTGAACACCGAGATGAGCGACAGCGCCGGCATCACCACGAGGATGCCGTAGAGGCGCGGCGTGACGAGGTGCCCGTAGGGGTTGACCGCCATCACCTCGAGCGCGTCGATCTGCTCGCGGGTGCGCATGACCGCGATCTGCGACGCCATCTCGGTGCCGGCCTTGGACGCCACCATGGCGGCGGCGATGAGCGGCGCGAGCTCCCGCACCCCCGCGAGCGCCACGAACATGCCCACGAGGCGCTGCCCGCCGAGGGGCACGAACGCGTTGTACCCCTGAAGGGTGAGGTTGGTGCCCACGAAGACGCTGATCGTCAACAACACCGGCAACGACTGCACCCCGATGCGGTACGCCTCTTCGAGGGTGCGGGCGAGCGGGGGGCGGGTGCGCGACGCCACGCGCAACCACCGGAGCGTGAAGCCCGCCAGGCCCCCGAGCCATTGCAGCCCGTCGAGGGGTACGCGCAGGAGCATCATCCGAACATCGCCGACGTGAGCAGGTAGTTGGCCCCGAAGAACGTGAGCGTGGCGCGGACGACCGTGTCGTTGACCGCGCGGCCGACCCCCGCCGCGCCGCCGGTGGCGTAGAAGCCGTGGTAGCACGCCACCAGGCCGATGATGGCCCCGAAAAGCGCGGTCTTGACGAGGCCGCCCACGAGGTCGCCGACGTTCACGAACGTCCACAGGTTGGCCCAGTAGACGCCCGCGTTCTCGCCCTGGATGGGCACTGCCATGACGAACCCGCCGAAGAGCCCGGCCGCGTTTCCGAGCGTGTTGAGCATCGGGCACGCCACCACCAACGCGGCCACCCGCGGCGCCACGTGCCAGCGCAGGCTGTCGACCGCCATGATCTCGGTGGCGTCGAGCTCCTCCTTGATGCGCATGCTGCCGAGTTCGGCGGCGTAGGAGCTCCCCGCCTGCGCCGCCACCAAGAGGCTCGCGAGCCCCGGCGACAGCTCGCGCAAGACCGCCACCGAGATGAGGCTCGGCAGGAGCCGCTGCGCCCCGAACAGGTCGAAGATCGCGAGCCCCTGGAGCCCGATGACCATCCCGAACGGGAAGGTGACCGCGGCCACCGGCCCCGCGCACCGAACCGTGACCGTCCAGATGTGGCGGAACAGGTCGCCGTGGTTCCACGGCGGGGTCGCGGCGCGCCACGCGACCTGGGCGACGAAGCGGCCGAAGCGGCCGAGGGCGGCGAGGGTGTCGAGCACGGAGGCGTCGTATAGCCCAAAGACCGGTCAGCGCACCTCGAGAGACAGGCGGTCGGCTTCGCCCACTCCGAGCCGGACGCCGAGCGCCTTGTTGTACTCCCCGATGCGCGCGTCGGCCTCCTGGGGGGAGTAGTACGTGCCGACCCAACCGGTCTTACGTACGTTGGCCGCCGGGAACGCCGAAGCCGGCAGACAAACGGTCCCCACGGCCAACAACCCGATGCCGAGCGGCATCAGGTCGGTCTGGTCGCGCGGCCGACCGCCGGCGTCGCCGATGTCGGCCAACATGACCCCCAACCCTCCGAGCAGGCCGACCGCGCCGACCCCCCACAGGGTCCACGCCGCGGTCTTGCCCGTCGACTGCGCGGTGGTGATCTTGTCGACCACGGCCTTGTCACCGATGCGATCCGCGAACTGCTGCGCGGTGAGGGCGGTGGCCTCGCCTTCGTAGACCACCCAGGTCACGTCGGACCGGATGTCGACGTTGCCGTTGCTCCCGGACCCCGACGTGACGGTGAGCGAGCCGCGATGCAGGCGCGTGAGCTTGTACTGCCCGAGCCCCCCGAGCCGACGGACCACGGCCGCGTCGGCTTCGTCGATGGCGCGGCTGCCGGCGAGGATCTGCTCCAACGGGAGGGCGGACTCGTCGATGGGGGCGCTCGCGCCGAGCGCGGCGAGCAGCTTGCGCGCCACCTCGTTCTCCAGGGCGAAGAACTGGTCCTCCTTGCCGGTGGCCTGCGCGGTGGCGCGAACCTCGCCGGTGCCGACGTCGACCAGGCGTGCATCGATGCGCATCCCCTCGATCGCCACCGTGATCGAGCCCACGACGACCACCGACGCCCCGACGCCCTTGCCGACCTTCTGCGCGGTGGCGGGGTCGACAAACGCCGTGCCCTGGAGTTGGAGCTCGCCGAGCACCTCGGCGATGCGTGCCCGTTCGACCAGGCGCAGGGAGGGCGCCGCACCCAGGTCGGTGGTCAGCATGTCGGAGACGCCCCGGCCGAGGGGCTCCAGGTCGCCCCGGACCGTGTGGGCGTCGAAGTACGCCACCGCGACGACGTCGGCGGCGAAGGCCGCCGAGAGAAGGGTCAGGAGCATCCGGCGAACCTACGCCCGGCGTGCGCCGCGCGCCAGCCTCGGTTGACCTCCGGTTGGTCGCGGCGCGGCGCCCTCCACCGGGTTACCCGCCGTGCTCCCGGAGACCCGATGATCGCCTTCGTCGCCTGGTTCGTCGCATCGGTGCACGCCGAAGATGCATGGATTGTCACGCAGGTCGATGCGCTGCGGTGGCCCGACGCGGCGGCGGTCACGATCACGCTCGAAAAGGGCGACAAGGTCGAGGTGATCGTGCGCGACGCCAAGGTGGCGCGCGTGCGCAAGGGCAGCGACTTCGGCTGGGTCGACCTGGGGTTGTTGAGCACGCTCGAGATCGAGGCCCCGCTGGAGCCGCTCGACCTCGGCGGCCTCCCCGACTCGCTCAAGCTGCCGACCTTCCCGGGCGCCAGCCCGTAACGATGGGCCTCTTCGCCCGGGACGTCACCGTCTGCGTGCTCTCCTCGGGCTCGGCGGGCAACTGCACCTATGTCGGGGACGGCCACGCGGGCGTGCTCATCGACTGTGGCCTCGCGACCAAGCAGATCACCGAGCGCATGAAGGCGGCGGGCCTCGGCGAGGCGCCGATCGACGCGGTGCTGGTCACGCACGAGCACAGCGATCACGTCGCCGCGGCCGGGGTGCTCGGTCGCGCGCTGCGCAAGCGCGGCAAGCCGGCGCCGTTCTACATGACCGCCGGCACCGCCCAGGGCATCGACCCCCGGGTGATGCCCGACGGCATCGAGCCGGTCAAGGCGGGGTCCACCGTGGCGGTTGCCCACCTTCGAGCCGAGTGTTTTCCCATCCCGCACGACACCCGTGATCCGGTGGCGTGGCAGGTGCACGTGGGCGACATCACGGTCGCGGTCATCACCGACCTCGGGCGGCCTACGCAGTTGGTGGCCGACAAGCTGCGTCGTTGTGACGTCGCGGTGCTGGAGTTCAACCACGACGAGGAGCTCCTGATGAACGGGCCCTACCCGTACTGGCTCAAGCAGCGCATCAAGAGCAACCATGGCCACCTCAGCAACCGCCAGGCCGCCGAGCTCCTGGATTCTGGCCTTGGAACGAGGCTCAAGTCGCTGGTCCTGGCGCACTTGTCGGAGGAGAACAACACCACCGACCACGCGACCCGCGGCGCCCGCGCGGTGCTCGACGCGCACCGGGCCGACCACGTGCAGCTCCGGGTTGGCCAACAGCGGGCTTCGCTCGCGCCGTTCACGGTCCGCGCCGAGGCCTGGTAGGGGGGTTTTGGGGGCGCTGCCCCGCGACCGACCTGGGCGGCGGCCGGGGCGGGCGGGCAGCGCGCGGCGGTGCGGGCAGGGGTGTGACATCCGGCGCGGGTGCCGGCTCTGGCGCGGCGGAGCCCACCCATGCAACGCCTGCTGCCCCCGCTGATGATGAGCCTGATGCTCGGCCTCGCGCCGTTTCTGCCCGAGCCCCACCTGGTCGGCAAGCTCCGCTGGGTGGCCGGCGGCGCCGCGGGGATGACGCCGATGGACTGGGGCGACCTCGCGATGCACGGCGCTCCGGTGATCTGGCTCGGCTGGACGGTGCTCGCGGTGATGCGCGAGCGCACGACGGCGGGTGCCCGGCGGACGCCGCCCGGATAGCCGCGCCCCGCCCGGAGCGCCGATGATCCCCCGCTACAGCACCCCTGAGATGGTCGCCGTCTGGACGCCCGAGCGGCGCTTCCAGATCATGCTCGAGGTCGAGCTCCTCGCGTGCGCGGCGATGGAGGCGCGCGGCGAGGTGCCCCCGGGCACGGCGGCGGCGTGCCGGGAGCGGGCGCAGTTCGACATCGCGCGGGTCGACGAGATCGAGAAGGTGGTCAAGCACGACGTGATCGCGTTCCTCACCAACGTCAACGAGTACGTGGGCGAGCCGGGCCGGCACCTGCACAAGGGCATGACCAGCTCCGACGTGCTCGACACCGCGCTCGCGGTGCAACTGAAGGAGGCGGGGGAGCTCTTGCGCGCCGAGCTGGACGGGGTGCTCGCGGCGCTCCGCGCCCGCGCCGAAGAGCACGTCGACACCGTGTGCATCGGCCGCAGCCACGGCATCCACGCCGCGCCCAACCCCTTCGGGTGGAAGCTCGCGCTCTTGTGGGACGAGCTGCGGCGGGGGCGGGAGCGCCTGGACCACGCGATCCGGGACATCGCGGTCGGCAAGGTGAGCGGGGCGGTCGGGACGTTCGCGCACGTGCACCCCGACGTCGAGGCCGCGGTGTGTCGTGAGCTCGGCCTGCGCGCGGCGCCGGCCTCCAACCAGGTGGTGCAGCGCGACCGGCACGCGTTCTACTTCACGGTGCTCGCGCTGTTGGCGACGAGCATCGAGAAGGTGGCGGTCGAGGTGCGGCACCTCCAGCGCACCGAGGTGGCCGAGGCCGAGGAGCCGTTCACGCCCGGACAGAAGGGCTCCAGCGCCATGCCGCACCAGCGCAACCCCATCCTGAGCGAGAACCTGACTGGCCTCGCGCGGCTGGTGCGCGGGTATGCGCAGGCGGCGATGGAGGACGTGCCGCTCTGGCACGAGCGCGACATCAGCCACTCGTCGGTGGAGCGCGTGATCGGCCCCGACGCCACCGTCACACTCCACTTCATGCTGCGGCGCCTGCGCGCGCTGGTCGCGGGCCTGGTCGTCTACCCCGAGAACATGACGCGCAACCTGCAGCGCAGCGGCGGCATCTACTTCTCCCAGAAGGTGCTCCTGGCGCTGGTCGAGTCGGGCCTGTCCCGGGAAGAGTCCTACGCCCGGGTGCAGCGCAACGCGATGCGCGTGTGGGCGCAGGGCGGGTGGTTGCCGGACGAGCTCGCGGCCGACCCCGAGGTGGGCGGGGTGCTTGGCGCGGCGCGGGTGGCGGAGCTGTGCGATCTCGGGTGGTACGTGCGGCACGCGCACGACATCCAGGCGCGGGTGTTCGCGGGCGCCGCCGGGGGGTGAGGGGGGGCGGTGTCGGGTGGGCTCCTGTACCGCACGCCCGTACGGCCATGGTCTGCTCGCAGTTTGGCTCCAGTTGCATCCCGAACGCGGCATCGCCGGTGGTCACCCCGCGTTCCTCCCGGTGGTCGCGTCGGACTTTCTCGCTGGGGGCGTCAACTATGACAGCCCCTCGGCGATCTTTCATAGCGGGCTCGTCGCGGCGGGTTGGTACGCCACGGTGGGCCTGACCACGACCGACGGCCACGAGGGTGAGGCATTGACCTGGGACGATCCCTATCTCGACCCCACGACGTCTTGGGTGGTCATGCCGGACGAGCAGGGCCCGCTCGACCTGTCCACGGTCGAGCCCGCGTTCCGACTCGAGGAGGACGCCGATTGGGGCTGTGACAATCTCCTCGCCGCCGACTTGGATGGCGATGGCTTCGACGAAATGCTCCGCTGGCATGGACCTACTCGACTGCTGTTCACCGCCCCGTACACGACGACCCGCACGCTCGCCGACGTTGACCAGGAGTGGCCGTACCTCATGGATGGCACGTTCCTGGATGGCAGTATTGGCGCCTTCGCGGACCTGGATGGGGGAGGCGGAGCTGCGGTGGTTCCGAGGTCCGCTCGTCGAGCGGGCGACAACGTGAGTGGAGTCGCGTCGGTCGCCAGGTCCACATCGCCGGTGACCGGACCGGCCACCAGCCAGGCGCGCGCCGGGTCACCCTTGTGTTCAGTCCAGGACTGGAAAAGTACGAGATCGGCACGTCCAACACCATTCCAGTCGCCGGGGTCGCCAACCAGCACCGGGTTGATCCCATTCGCTTCGGGAGGCTCCTGCGTTGAATGGTCCAGGGTCGGGAATTCCTCGACTTCACGCCCACCGCTAGGAGGTGTGTCGATCAGGTAGACGTCGTCGCGCCCCGCCTCCGGGCTCATGTCGGCAGACACCGCCACGTCATCGCGACCGTCACCGCTCACGTCGCCCACCCCGCGATCCTCCCCGTGGCTCGCCATCCCGAAGCGGTCCGCGCCAACCAGGGCCACGTATCCGT
>SXOM01000641.1 GCA_005776735.1 Pseudomonadota bacterium | reverse complement strand
GTCGCACCGAGCGGCGACGGGCTCCCGCATTCGGCCGCCGCCTCCCGCCTCCGGCATGCGGTCGCGTGGCGCCGCGCCGCGCGCCTGCCCGGCGGCTCGAAGCGGCCGGTCGCGGCGTGGCGCCCAATTGGGCTACCTTGGCCCGATGTTCGCACTCCTCCTCGCCTGCGCCACCTCCGCCGACACCGCCGACACCGCCGACACCGCCGACACCGCCGACACCGCGGCCGACACCGCCGACACCGCGGCCGACACCGGCGACGACTTCGACCCGCCCGCGGTCGAGCTCGTGACCCTCACCACCGCCGACGGCGTCGAGCTGGTCGGCGACTACTACGGCCACCGCGAGGGTGCAGAGGCGGTGCTGCTCCTGCACATGATTCCGCCCACCTACGACCGCACGAGCTGGCCGATTTCGTTCATCGAGGCCCTCCGGGACGAAGGCTACGCGGTGCTCGCGCTGGACCGGCGCGGCGCGGGGGACAGCGCTGGCGTCGCGACCGAGGCCTACACCGGACCCAACGGGAGGCTCGACGCGGACGCTGCCGTGGAGCTGTTGTCCGACCGCGGCGCCACCTCGTTGGTGCTCGTCGCGGCGAGCAACGGGACCACCACGGCGCTGGACTACGCCGTCGGTGGCGCCGGCCTCCCGCCGCGTGCGATGGTGTGGATGTCGCCCGGCACCTACACCGAGAACAACACCGACCTCGGCGCGCTGGACCTCGACGCGCTCTTGATGATGTACCCCAAGAACGAGGCGGCGTGGCCCGAAGCCGCCCGGTCCGAGTTCGACCCCGACGGCCGCTGGGACTCCGTGGAGTACAGCGGCACCGCGCACGGGACGATGTTGTTCGACACCGATCACGACGTGTCGGGCGACCTGGGCGCGTGGCTCGGGCCCGCGCGTTAGCCGGCAGGGCATGTCTACTCGCATCGACGGCGCCGCGGGCCTCACCGCGCTGGCCGGCGCCGACCTCGGCGCCTCCGACTGGAAGGTCATGGCCTTCTCCAACATCTCCACCTTCGCCGACGCCACCGGCGACCACCAGTGGATCCACGTCGACCGGGAGCGCATCGCCCAGGAGTCGCCGTTCGGCGCCCCCATCGCGCACGGCTACCTCACGCTCGCGCTGGTCGCCGGTCAGTTCTTCGAGCTGCTCGAGCTCGCGAACTTCAAGATGGTCATCAACTACGGTTGCAACAAGGTGCGCTTCCCCACCCCGATGAAGGAGGGCTCGCGCTACCGCCTGGCGATGAAGCTCGGCGAGGTCAAGGAGGTCGGCGGCGGCTGGCTCGAGGCGCAGTTCCTCGCCACCATCGAGATCGACGGTTCGCCCAAGCCGGGCTGCGTCGCCGAGTGTGTGTACCGCTTCCTCCCCGCCTGAGGCGCCACCTCAGCGCAGGATGTACAGCTTGCCCGCGGTGTTCCCGAGCGAGTCGGGGTAGGTGTACGCGCCCACGGCGTAGGCCATGACCCCGTCACCATCGGGATCGCCGACGGCCAGGGCGTTGCCGGTGTACGCGTCGGCCACCTCGCCCGACCAGGCCAGGAGCGCGGCGCTCTCCGCGTCGCCGGCGCCGGCGAAAGCGAGGCGCCCGCTGATGAGCCACACCAGCCCCTCGCTCGACCCGCCGCCCAGGAGCTCGGTCACCAACAGGTCGGCGGCGCCGTCGCCGTCGGCGTCCGGCGCGGTGCGCAGGGCGTACCCGAAGTAGCCCTCGGCGGTCGAGCCCATCAGCTCCGCGGTGGCGTCGGCCGGCGAGCCCGAGCTCGGGAGCCCGTCGAACAGGTACAACGAGCCCGACCAGTCGGCGGTGCCGAGGCCGACCACGGCGGCGTCGTCCGCGCCGTCGGCGCTCCAGTCGCCCAGCGCCAGGTCCCAGCCGTAGCCCGTGCCGTCGGCGCCCGCCCAGGTGCGCCACACGAGGTCGGACACCACCGCGTCGACCATCGACGCGTCCAGCCACAACGCCCGGCCCGGCGGCACCCCGCCGGTGTCGAACCCGCCGCCGGTGTGCCACCCACCGCCGCCGCCGGTGTCCGCGTCTGCTGCGGTGTCGCCGGTGTCGCCCGTGTCACCGGTGTCGCCCGCCGCTTCGGGTTGGTAGCCCGACTGGCCGAGGAACAGGTCGGGCGACGCGTCCCCGTCGAGGTCGCCGAAGATGCGGACCCGACCCGCGCCCTCCCCCTCGGTGTCGAGCGTCGCCAGGATGTGATCGTCGAGCTGTGCGCGCCCCGACCACGCCTGCCCGTGCAGCAGGTACAGGTTGCCCGTCGGGTTGGAGAGGTTGTCGCTCTCGCTGTCGTTGACGAGGATCTCCGCCGCGCCGTCGCCGTCGAGGTCCTCGGCGAGAAACGGCTGGGAGTACACCGTCGCCGCGTACCCGGCGCCGAGGTCGTAGGTCAGCACCGCGCCCGCATCGGCATCGTCGAGGTCGGCGGCGAGGCGCCCCCCGGTCCCGTAGAACATGACGAGCTGGTAGTCGGTGTCGTACGTGGACCCGTAGGAGATCTCGCCGCGCGAGGTCAGCAGGTCCAGGTGCCCGTCGCCGTCGAGGTCGGCGCAGGCCAGGCCGAAGCCGAGGAACTGGTCGGTGGACTCGATGAGCGTGTCGGCGTCGGACATCGCCATCTCGGGGCCCCAGCTCGCTTCGTCGGCGCCGTACCAGACCCCGACGCGCCCCGCGTAGGTGGACGCAAACGGCGCGGTGACCACGAGGTCATCGAGTCCGTCCTCGTCCAGATCGCACCACACCACCGACTCGCCGACGAGGCCCTGCTCACCGTCGTCGCCGACGATGCTCACCGCGGCCGAGCCCAGGCTCTCGATCCCGCCGTCGAAGCTGTCGCAGTCGGCATCCAGGCCGTCGCCCCAGTAGTCCAACGCGTCGGGGTTCACGTCGACGTCGGCGTCGTCGCAGTCGTCGCCGCCCCAGTCTTCGTCGTCGTAGCCGTCGCCGTCGCCGTCGAGCGCGTCGGTGCCGTCGCAGTCGTCGTCGAGCCCGTTCTTGGGCACCTCGTCGGCGCCGGGGTTGACCGACGCGTCCTCGTCGTCGCAATCGAAGGTGTAGTCGTACCGGTCGCCGTCCACATCGATGAGGTCGACGCCGTCGCAGTCCTGGTCGATGCTGTCATAGGGGATCTCGGCTGCCGCGGGGCCCACGGTCGCGTCGGCGTCGTCACAATCGGTGCCCGACTCACACCGGTCGGCGCTCATCGCACCGTCGGCGTCAGCGTCGAAGTCTTCGTCGGTCAGCGCGTCGCAGTCGTCGTCGACCCCGTTGCACTCCTCGGCCGCGTCGGGGTGGGTGCGGTAGTTGTGGTCGTCGCAGTCGACGGTGGTGTCGTACCCGTCGTTGTCGTCGTCGGCCGCCTCGCCGGTGTCGGCCGTGTCGGCGGTGTCGCCGGTCTCGGCGTCGTCGCTGTCCTTGGGCTCGGACGTGTCGGTGGCGCAGGCGGCGAGGAAGCTGAGCAGGAGGAGACGGCGCATCCCCGCAGTGTACTACGGGGCGACGCGCCGCGACCGACCGCGTCGAGCGGCCGGTCCGGCCGCGCGGTGCGGGCGCGGGGGCGACCTACCCGCCGATGGTCCACCGGGCGGGCGCCGTACCGGCGCCCGCTTCGCCCCCGACCGCGAGCTTGGACGGGCCGCTCTGCAGGCGCCCGGCGAGGGCCGGCACCACCGGGAGAGTGCCCTCCCACCCGCCCGCCGCGACGTCGACCAGGGTGACGCTGCCTTCTGCGGCCTGCCACGACGCGAACGCGCCCGCGGCCACCAACGCCTCCATCCCGGCGGCGTCGGCGTGCACGCCGGCGGGCAGGCCGATGACCGCCCGGGCATCCGCCGCCTTGATCTGGGAGTGATGGGCGAACCGGTCTTGGTCTTCCCGGCTGATGGCGTGGGTCCCGAGCAGGTTTTCGGCCGTCTGACC
>SXOM01000640.1 GCA_005776735.1 Pseudomonadota bacterium | reverse complement strand
GCCGCGCCCGCCCCGACCACGCGGGCCTGCGCGACGCCGAGGCGCGCCTGCCCTGACGGCGCCGCGCCGCGCGCCCGGATAAGCCCGGGCGGTGCACGCGGACCCCTCCCCTCGCCCCTGGCGCGACCGGCTGCGCCGGCTGGGTCGGTGGTCGTTGCGGCTCGGTGCGGCCGGCCTCGTCGTCGGGATCGTGGCGGGCGGCGTGGGCTACCGCTGGTTCGACCAGGAGATCCTGAGCACCCTGCCGGACAGCCTCGGCCCCGCGACCGAGTTCCGCGTGCCGTGCTCGGTGCAGGTCTTCGACGGCGAGGGCGCGCGCGTCGACCAGTTCTACCTCGAGCGCCGCGTCTGGGTCCCGCTGGACGAGCTGCCCGACTACGTGTGGCAGGCGTTCGTCGCCAGCGAAGATCGCCGCTTCTTCGAGCACGAAGGCGTCGACCCGCAGGGCATCCTCCGGGCCCTGGTGGTCAACCTCGTGGGCGGCGGCACGAGCCAGGGCGGCAGCACGATCACCCAGCAGCTCGTGAAGAACCTGCTGGTCGGAAAGGAGAAGTCCTACCGCCGCAAGATGCGCGAGGCGGTGCTCGCCTACCGGCTGGAACGTGAGCTCACCAAGCTGCAGCTCATCGAGCTGTACATCAACTACATCGCGCTCGGAAACGGCAACTACGGCGTGGAGGCCGCCGCGCAGGACTACTTCGGCGTGAGCGCGCGCGAGCTCGACCCCGGCCAGGCCGCGCTCCTGGCGGGCCTGGTGCCCGCTCCGTCGAAGTACTCCCCGCGCCACAACCCCGACCTTGCCGCGAGCCGCCGCGAGATCGTGCTCAAGTTGATGGTCGGCCAGGGGTTCCTCACCGCGAGCGAAGCCAGCGCCCACCTCGCCGACCCGGTGGTCGTCCCGCGTGCCAGCGGCACCCCCGAAGCCGGCGCGGCCTACCTCACCGAGGTGCGGCGCGAGGTCCGGCGGATTTTCGGCCAGGACATGCCGTTTCTGGAGGGCATGCAGGTCCACACCCCCTACGTTCCGGCGGTGCAGCGGGTGGCCGAGGAGGCGGTGCGGACCGGCCTCGCCGCGCTCGAGAAGCGGCAGGGCGCCCGCGGTCCCACCCGCAACGTCGCCGACGACCAGCGCGAAGCGTGGCTCGCCCGTGGCGACCGGCTGGGGCTCGACCTCGACCGCGGCGGGTTCCGCGCGCCCCGGGACGGCGACTGTTTCGCGGCCCTCGCCGACGACGCCGCGGGCAAGGTGTCCGCGGGGCCGTTCAGCTTCCAGCTCGCGGCCGCCGACCTCGAAGCGAAGGTGCGCCGCGCGCGCCAGGGCCAGGGCGACAAGTCCAAGCCCGCGGCCGAAGCGCCCAAGCCGCTCGGCGAGGTGCTCCGCCGCGGCGACGTCCTCGACGTGTGCCTGGCGACCGAGCTCGGCGCCGACGTGGTCCGCCGCAAGGTGCGCCCGTGGGCCGAGGCGGTCGCGGTCGTCCTCGAGAACCGCACCGGTCACGTCGTGGCGTTGACCGGCGGCTACGACGTGGGCCTGGAGGGGTTCATCCGCGCGACGCAGGCCCGCCGGCAGCCCGGGAGCTCGTTCAAGCCGGTGGTCTACGCGAGCGCGGTGATGGCGGGCCACCGGCAGACCGACATCGTCGTCGACGCCCCGTTCTCGATCCCCGGCACCAACGGCCTGCCCTGGGCGCCCAAGAACTACGACGGGAAGTACCACGGCGCGATCCCGCTCCGCACGGCGATGGCGTTGTCGCTCAACACCGTCGCGGTGCGGCGCGGCGTCGAGGTCGGCATCGACCAGGTGGTGTCACTGGCGCGCGGCCTGGGCGTCCGCTCGCCGCTCCGGAGCGACCTGACCGTGGCGCTCGGTTCGTCCGAGGTCACGCCGATGGACCAGGCGATGATGTACAGCTCGATCGCGCGCCTCGGCGTGCGTACCGGGCCCGTGTGGCTCACCAAGGTCCTCGATCGCAAGGGCAAGGAGCTCGCGGCGGAGGGTCAGATCGTCACGCTCGGCGGCGAGTTGCGCACCCTCCCCGGCGGGCCCGGCGAGCGGGTGATGCGCGCGGCCGACGCGTACGTGACCGTCGACATGATGCGCAACGTCTTCACCGCCGGCACCGCGAAAAAGGGGCGGCGCGAGGGCATGGACTTCGCAGGAAAGACCGGAACGACGAGCAACTTCGTCGATGCCTGGTTCGTCGGCTACAGCCCGCGCTACACCGTCGCGGTGTGGTTTGGCACCGACGGCCAGTCGAGCATCGGCGACAAGGAGACCGGCGGCAAGACGGCGCTCCCGGTGTGGAGCACCATCATGGAGTTCTTGCCGAACGTCCAGGGCGAGCGGTTCCCCGTCCCGACCGGGGCGGTGCTCCTGCCCACCGACGTCGGGTGGCTCGGCTACGCACGCGATCGCCTCCCCGACGGGGCGCTGGAGCTTCCCGAGGTTGCTCCACTGGAAGCGCTGCCGCCGTTCGGGTTTTCCCTCCCCGCCGCCCGCGCCCAGGTGGCGCCCGAGCCGCTCTTGGAGACCGCCGCGAAGCTCACGCTCCCCGCGCCCACGCCCGCCCCGGCCGACGTCGAAGAAGGGGCGTCCGACCCCGCGACCGCGCCGCCCACCGAAGCGCCGGTGCCCTCCCCGGCCGAGCTGGTGGAAGAGGCCGACGCCGAGGCCCCGAGCCCGCGGTGAGCGCAGGGCGGGGCGGCGCGCCGTGACCGGCTGGGCCTCGACAGGGTCCGGCGCGCG
>SXOM01000639.1 GCA_005776735.1 Pseudomonadota bacterium | reverse complement strand
GCCGCGCCCGCCCGAGCCCGAGGCCCCCGCCCGCGACGTGGCCCCTGCCGTCGCCGCCGCCGCCCCGGCGGCCCTCGAAGCGCCGCGCGCAACGCCCACCCCCGGGTTCCGGTTCGACGGGCCGCGGTGGGCCGTGCACTACGAGGGGCTCAACGAGATCGTCTACGTCTGTGCCGACGACGTGGTGGGCGCGTTGCACCTCGCCGCCGCGCTCTTGCCCGCACCGGGCTTCCCGGTCGTGGCCATCGAAGCGGCGTAGCACAGCGTCGCCCGAGCGCCGCGACGCGCGCCCGCCCCGGCACGGCGAGCGGACGGGCCCGGCGCGTCGCCCAGGGTTAGCCGGCGCCCGCCATGACCCGAACGCATCCCGGTCCGCTCCAGAAGGCCCTCGTCGTCGAGGCGCCCGACCCTGTCCTCGACGAGCTGCTCCGCGCGCAGGGCATCGAGGTCGACCGGCGCACCCAGGTGCCGGACGAGGGCGCGTTGGCCGACTGGTTGCAGTCGGGCGGGCACGACGTGCTGTTCAAACGGAGCCGGGTCCCGGTGACGCGCGCGGTGCTCGAAGCGGCGCCGAAGCTCGTCGCGGTCCAGCTCTGCTGCATCGGCGACGACAGTGTCGACAAACGGGCCTGCGCCGACCATGGTGTGCTGGTGTTCAACGACCCGGTGTCCAACGGGCGGAGCGTGGTGGAGCTGGCCATCGCCCACCTCATCGCGTTGTCTCGGCGTCTGTTCGAGACCTACGATCACACACGCGCCGGCGGGTTCGACAAGTCGCAGACCGAGCGGTTCGAGGTCCAGGGCCGCGTACTCGGGGTGCTCGGCCTCGGGAACATCGGGCGGGCGACCGCGCGCGCGGCCGAGGCGCTCGGCATGCACATCGTCTTCTACGACACACGCGAGGTGGCACGCGAGGTCGGGGTCGAGATGGGGTGGCAGGCGGTGGACACCATCGACGAGCTGTTCCGCAAGAGCGACGCGATCACCGTGCACGTGAGCGCCGAGGACGTACAAGGGCACAGCAATCGGGCCCTGCTCTCGCGTGACACCTTCGCGCAGCTCGCGGCCGACCGACCGGGCACGTCGCCACGATTGTTCATCAACCTGGCGCGCGGGTTCTTGTACGAACCCGACGACCTGCTCGCCGCCATCGACGCGGGACAGGTGCGCCGCGCGGCCGTCGACGTGTACCCCGACGAGCCGCGGGGGAGCGGGCCGTGGGACAACCCGTACGCGCGCGAGCCGCGCGTGGCCACCACCCCGCACCTCGGCGCCGCCACCGTCGACGCGCAGCCGCGGATCGCCCGGCGGGTCGCGCAGACGATCCGCGGCTTCTCGCACCGCGGCGCCATCCGCGACTGTGTGCTCCGCCCGCGGCTCACGCTGGGGCTGAGCGATCCGCCCCTGGGGAGCGCGCTGTTGAGCGTCCTGCACGGCACCGTCCGCGGCTCCCGGAAGGCGATCCAGGACGCGGTCTTCGAGGCGGGGGTCAGCAACCTCTCCACCGTCCACCAGGACTTCGAGGAGTACGGTGTCGCCTACGACCTGTTGTCGCTCGATCGGCCCCTCACCGACGCCGAGCTGCGCCGGATCGTGGCCGACGCCAAGGCGCTCACCGGCGACGCGGGCACGGTTCGGTCGTTGCGCCAGGTCGTGGTCCGGTAGGTGTCCACGCCGAACTGGCCCCGGCACCTCGAGCCGCGCTTCCTGCGCGCGGTGGCGGCCGAGTGGCGTCGATTCAACCATCACCAACTCAAGGACGGTTTGAAGCAGCCCCTGTTCGAGCTCATCGACTCGACCGAACAGTTGGGACGGTGGACCTTGGGCACCCGCACCATCAGCCTGAGCCGGCGGCTCGTTCACCAGCAGCCGTGGGGGGTTGTCGTCGAGGTGCTCCGCCACGAGATCGCGCACCAGTACGCCCACGAGGTGCTCGGCGCCGTCGACGAGACCGCCCACGGCCCGGCGTTCCGGCAGGTGTGCGCCCGCCTCGGCGTCGATGCGACGGCGGCGGGGCTGCCCACCCCCTCGGCCGAAGACGCGAAAGTCCACCGTCGAGTCGAGAAGTTGTTGGCGTTGGCCGGCAGCGACAATCGGCACGAGGCCGAAGCGGCGATGACCGAAGCCCGGCGCCTCTTGTTGGTGCACAACCTCCAAGCGCCGCCGAGCAACTACACGTGGCGCCACCTGGGCAAGCCCACCGGCCGGGTGTCGCCGTGGCGGCGGCAACTGGCGGCGCTGTTGATCCAGCACTTCTTCGTCGAGGGGTTGTGGATCCAGGTGTTCGACGTGGGCGTGGATGCCTGGCGCACCGTGCTCGAGGTGTGCGGGACCAGCGGGAACGTCGAGATGGCCGCGTGGGTGCACGACTGGCTGGTCGACACCGCGGAGCGCCTGTGGCGCAACGAGCGCACCCTGCTCAGAACGGCGGGGCCGACCCAGCGCGCCCACTTCTTCAGCGGGGTCGTGCGCGGGTTCCAGGAGCGCCTGCACCAAGGGGCCAAGCGGAGCGAAGCGGAGGGGTTGGTCTGGGTGGGCGACCCGAAGGCCCGCGCGTACCTCGGCGACCGCCACGGCCCGACGCACCGCGTGCGGTACACGGTCAAGAGCGGGGACGCCGCGTGGTCGGCTGGCCTGGCCCACGGTCGCGAGTTGGTGCTCCACAAGCCCGTGACCGGGAGCACCGGCGGGACAGGGCGACTGCTGCGCGGCTGAGGTCGCGTTAGCTGGCGGCGGTGCCGACCGTCGCCTTCCTGACCGACCGCGAGCGCCCCGCGGGTGCTCCGGACGACCTCCTCGCCCTCCCCGCGCTGCGCCACCGGGCGATCGACGTACGCTTCGTCCCCTGGGAGGACGCAGCCCCCAGCGCGGAGATCGCGGCCTGGTTCGTACGCTCACCGTGGAACTACGCGTCCCAGAAGGTCGAGTTCCTCGCCCACCTGGACCGACTACGCCCGCTGTTCAATCCCCTCCCCCTGCTCCTGTGGAACGCCGACAAGCGCTACCTGTTGGAGTTGGCGGAGGCGGAGATCGACATCATCCCGAGTGTCGTCGTTCCCCGGGACCACCTGGCCGAGGTGGCCACCGCCACCGGGTTCGAGACGGTCGTCATCAAGCCCCTGGTCTCGGCGGGTGGGGCTCACACGCTGCGGGTCAGCACCGACGGGCTCCGGCAGGTGCGACTGTCGTCACTCCCCGAAGGCGACTACTTCGTCCAGCCTTTCCTGGACGATGTCGTCTACGGTGGTGAGCTGTCGTGCGTGTTCTTCGATGGGGTCTACAGTCACGCCGTGAGGAAGTACCCCCCACGGGGCGGCTTCCTGGTGCACGAGGAGCACGGGGGGCGCACCGAGCCCACGGTTCCGAGCGAGGCCCTCGTCGAAGCGAGCCTCGAGGTCCTGCACGCGGCGCCCGACGTCGGCCGCTACGCACGCGTCGACTGGATCGAGACCGAACGGGGGCCCAAGCTGGTGGAGCTCGAGCTCATCGAGCCCGAGCTGTTCTTCCGCGCCCATCCCCACGCCGCGGCGCGCTTCGCGGACATGGTCGTCAACACCCTGCGGGAGCGCGCGTGATCGCGGTTCCTGGCCGGGTGTGCCTGGTGGGCGAACACAACGACTGGGCCGGCGGGTCGGCGATTGTCGTCCCGATGGATCGCTTCGTGCGGGTGCGCGCCCGGTCGGCCGAGCGGGCATCGGCGACCGCGGTGCTCGAGGGTCGCGCGTTGAGTTGGGTCGAGGGCGCCGACCCGGGTCCCCTCCGCTTCGTTCCTGCGGTGGCCCAGGTGGTCGCCGCCGCGCTCGGCGGCCCGGTGACGGCGGCGGTCCACATCGAGGGGGAGCTCCCGGCCGGCCGCGGGTTCTCGTCGTCGGCGGCGGTGTGCGTGGCCCTCGCGCGCGCGTTCGCCGGCCTGCGCGGGATCGAGCTCCCACCCGACCTCGCGGCCGAGTTGGCGTACCGCGCCGAGCATGACGTGTGCGGTATCGGGTGTGGCCGCCTCGACCCGCTCGCCTGCGCGTGGGCGACGCCGCTCTTCCTTCGCTTCTCCGGCGACCAGGTCGACGCGGAGCCCCTGCCTGCCCGCCTGGCGCTCGCGGTCGGGAGCTTCCGCGCGCCGCGCGACACGGCGGCCATCCTCGCGACGCTGGGCCGACACTTTCGGGGCGAGGTGGCGGTTCGGGACTGGGAGGGCGTGCGCCGGGTGGGCGCGGTCCGCGGCGCGCTGGACGGGTTCGGCGCGCAGGCACGTCACGCACGCGATGCGCTCTTCGACGGCGACCTGCGAGCACTGGGCGGCTCGATGGACGCCTGCCAGGACATCTACGAGGAAGAGCTGATGCCGGCGTTCGCCGAGCTCCACGCGCCGGGCCTCGTGCGCGCCGTGCGCGCGCTCCGGAAGGCCGGCGCGCTCGGGGCCAAGTTCTCGGGCGCCGGCGGGGACGGATCCGTCATCGGACTGTACGCGCCGGACGACCCGGCGGTGCGCACCGGCGTCGCCGCGCTCGATGCATTGGGGGTCGAGGCCTTCGGGATGGACGTGTGGTGCAACGTGTGACCCGCCCGCCGCCGGGACGCCGCCGCGGCCGCGCTTCGGGTGGTGGGGTGTCCCGCGCGGCGGAGAGGAAGGACGCGGTCGCGGTGGCGACACCAGCGGGAGTAAGATCCCGCCGGGCGGACGCGCTCGATGCGGGCCGCGTCGAAGCCGTCTCGGCCGACGAAGGCTGCGCGGACGCGCGACGGCGTCGTGCCGCGCACCGGTAGGTTCCTCCCCGCCGCCCGCCGGGGGAGTTCGAAGCCGCGTACGGCTGGTACGCGGAGCGGAGCATCCTCGTCGCGGTCAGGCGGGCTCCACCACCTCGATGAATGGGAAGCACCGGAAGTCCGCGCCATTTGGGGTCGCCAGGCGCCGCACGCCGGCTCGCTCCAGCGTTGCGGCCAAGGCCGTGTCGAGGATCCGCTTCCGCCCAAGCTGGTGCTTCGCCATCAACTCGAGGACGCGGGGTACGACCTCGGGAGTCGGCGCCACCCGGCTCGTCTCAACGGCTTGCCACACGGGCAGCAGCAGCGTTCGAGCCGAGTCCATCGTGAGCGGCGATGTGAAACGCTTCGCATCGGTCACGACGTGGAGAAACTCCCAACACACCTCCTGGACCAGCACGCCGGGTGGGGGCCGGGCGGCCGGGCGCTAAGCTGATCACCAGTAGCTCGCCTCATCCCACGGGATGTCCCAGCCCGGGATGATCACGAACCCACCCATGCCGAGATCGTCGCTCTCGTGGTAGCCCGAGAGCAGGATGTCGTTGAATCCGTCGCCGTCGTAGTCACCGACCCGGGGAACCTGGGACATGTAGAGGGAGCGCCACGCCTCGTCCGCGTACGGCCGGAGCAGTACCAGGCTCTGGGGAAATGGGTCTCCCGGTGCTGGCATCCCCTGGGTGCGCGCCACGGCCCACTGATAGTCGTTTTCCCGATACGCGACGATGTCCGCACGCTCCACGAACAGCTCAGGGCTGCCGTCGTCGTCGATGTCGCCGGAGCCACACTGATACCCAACGGCGCGTTCGACAGTCCCCGCCCACCATCCTTCGGCGGCGGAGGCGACCGACTCTGGGTCCCCGCTCGTGCGGTGTCCGCCGGAAATCGTGTAAAGCGCGCCCGGATCATCGAAGGAGTAGGTCGACTCGCGCAGACCCACGACCCAGTCCGCGAGGCCGTCGCCGTCGAGGTCGCCTGCGGAAGCGATGCACGCGGTGTTCGCGTCGCCGCCGGTCATGCGCGAAAGGGCCACGTCTGCGAGGTCGCCCCCCACTCCGGCGCGCAGCTCCGCGCCACCCACCGCGGCGAACGCGAACACGCCGTCCGTGGCGGTGCTCAGGACCAGGTCGTCCGCGCCGTCGCCGTCGAGGTCTCCGGGGTTGACGTACTCCTGGACAGCCACGTCCTCCTCGCCCAACGAGAGCCACGGCTCGTCCCGGACGAGCGGCTCGGCTTCGGCGTCCGCACGACCGCGTAGTAACCACACCGCGTTCGGCGACCAGCCGCCCCAGTGGCTGTCGTAGGATGCGGCGGCGATGTCCGCGAGGCCGTCGCCGTCGAAGTCCCCGGACACCAGGGCCAGCCCCCCGAAGCCGAAGGCTCCGGTACTGTAGATGCGCACGTCCGCGGCCGCGCTCGCATCCACCCCGGTCGGCCACCGGCTCGGCGGGCCGTACAGGATGCGCACCACGCCCTCTTGGCCGCCATCGTCGCCCGTCGTCATCGTCATGTCGGGGATGCCGTCCCCATTCCAGTCACCGAGTTCCATCACCGCGCCCGGGACGTACCCTTCGCTCCCCGTCCACCAACCGAGCGCCCTGCCCGTGGGCTCAAGGTCGCGTCCGGCGGTGCCACCGGGCAGGAGATAGGCGTTGGAGCCCCCGGACCCAGTGGTGAACCAGGAGCAGTTGTCGCAGCTGGCGAGCACCTCGCTCTTTCCGTCGCCGTCGAGATCGCCCGCGAACCCCGCCCAGCCGAAGGCCACGTACACCCCGTCGTCGGCCCAGGACGCGTCGGGCGTCCACGAGGTCGTCCAGAGCTGCTCCGCCGCCTGCTCCTTCGCGCACACCCCCGCCGCGAGCGGCTCCCCGTCGCAGTCGTGATCTAGCCGGTCGCACCACTCCTCGGCACCCGGGTACACCCACGGGTTGCCGTCGTCGCAGTCACCCCCCTCCACGGTCACGCCGTCACCGTCGCTGTCCGTGCCCACAGGGCCGGTGTCGCCGGCGGTGTCGGCTCCGGTGTCGCCGGTGTCGAGCGTGGGGTCGCCCGTGTGGGCGGTGTCATCGACCGGGCCCGCCGGGGTGTCGGCGGACCACTCGTTCGCCGGGGGCGCGACCGAGAGGTCGGGCGCGCCCCCGCAGCCGAGGAGGAGGAGCGTCACCACCCCACATCCCCCTGGAGCCCGCCGTTCCCGTTGGTTCCGACGTAGAAGCGGTTGGTGTACCCATCGAAGGCCGCCCACTCGAGGTCCTCGATCACGGGGTTCACCAGGCCGGAGCCGGGTACCTCCGCGTTCATCCAGTCCTCCACCCCGGTGACCGCGTTCCAGCGGAGGGCAGGCACCTTCTGGGCGAGCGGTGATGACGAAGGGATCCCACTCGGAGACGCCTAACCGACGGCGCGCGTCGATCCGGTCTTCAATAGTCCGGTAGCGCACATCGAGGCGGCCCAACTGGGCGATGCGCGGGGGCGGCGCCAAGCTGAGCCAGAGCCTGGTCTCATGCAGCCCCACGTCACCCTCGCCCCCGCCCCGCTCGCCAGCCTGTGCCGTCGTTGGCGCATCGAGCGCCTCGCCCTGTTCGGCTCGGTCATCCGTGACGACTTCCGGCCGGACAGTG
>SXOM01000638.1 GCA_005776735.1 Pseudomonadota bacterium | reverse complement strand
GCCGGTCGCCACGGTCGCGGCCGTCGCGCCGGTCGCCACGGTCGCCGTCGCGCCGCGGACGCTCTTCGCCGCGGTCGTCGGGACGGGCGTCGCCGCCTTCGGCCGCCTCGTCGGCGGCGCCGAGCTTCCGCCGGCGGTCCCACTCCAGGAAGGACTTGAGCAGGACGGCGATGAGGGTGTCTGCGTTCGGCAGTTGCTTGATCGTACGCGCGGCGTCGAGGTACGCGTCGTAGGCGGTGGTGCCCGACGCCTCCTTGATCATGCGCGCGAACCGTTCGGTGCGCAGGCGGGCGCTCTCTTCCGGCGTGGGGAGGAGCTTGACCTCGAACTTGATCTTGTGCTGGCGCTGCAGCGTGAGCCGGGTGGAGAAGTCCATCCCGCCCGCGAGCACGAGCACCGTGCCCTCCTTGCCGATGCGGCCGGTGCGGCCGGAACGGTGCAGGTACACCGACGCGTCCTCGGGGAGCGCGTAGTGGATGACGTGGCTCAGGTCGCTGATGTCGATGCCGCGGGCCGCCACGTCGGTCGAGACGAGGAACTGCACCGCGCCGCCCTTGATGCGCGCCATCACGCGCTCGCGCTGCTTCTGCGCGAGCTCGCCGGACAACATCTCGACGCCCAGACCCTGCCGGTCGAGGTAGGTGTAGACCGTCGACACGTCTTCGCGCGTGTTGCAGAAGATGATGGCCGAGCTCGGCCGCTCCTGCTCGATGAGGTCGAGCAGCGCGCGGGCCTTGTGGTAGTCCGGCGACGTCTCGAACAGGATGTGCTCGATGAGGTGGACGTTGTCGCCGTCGGACGAGAGGTGCACGTCTTCTGGCGAGCGCATGTAGCTGTTGGCGAACCCGCGCAGGCTCTCGTCCAACGTCGCGGAGAACAGCAGGGTCTGCCGGTCCTTGGCGGTGCGGTCGACGATCTTGCGGACGTCCTCGAAGAAGCCCATCGACAACATCTCGTCGGCTTCATCGAGCACGACCACCTTGACCTGGTCGAGCTTGAGGTTGCCCCGGCGGAAGTGGTCGAGGTGGCGGCCGGGCGTGCCGACCACGATCTCGCTGCCGGCGGCCAGCGCCTCTTCCTGCGGGGGGAAGGCGACGCCGCCGTAGATCGCGGTGATGCGCAGGTCGCGGTACTTGGCGATGGCCGCCAGCTCCTGCGCGACCTGGACCGCGAGCTCGCGCGTGGGCGCCAGGCACAGGGCCTGCGTGGTACGCGATCCGTCCTCGATGCGCTCGATCGTGGGCAGGCCGAAGGCCGTGGTCTTGCCGGTGCCGGTCTTGGCGCGGACGATCAGGTCTTTCCCGGCGAGGGCCGGGTCGATCGTGGCCGCCTGGACCGGGGTGGCGCGGCTGTAGCCCATGTCGCCCAGCGCCTGGAGCGCCGCGGGGGAGATGGGGAAGTCGGCGAAGGTGCGATCGCTCAGGTGATCCTGGCGCTTGGGCGCAACCGGGGGCGCCTCGTCCGTGCCCTGGGGCACGGCATCCGTCTCAGTCATTCTTGTCCGTCGAAAGGAGCGGCGGTCTAACGGGCCGAGAGGGCTTGCGCCCGTCAGATCCGCGGATAATGCGCGCGGCTTCCCCGAAGGGAGCCCCATGCACCAGGCCCACCTCCTCCTCGACGCCGTGAGCCGCAGCCGGTCGGTGCTCCTCACCGGGCCCGACGGTCCCGACGGCGACAGCATCGGTGCGTGCCTGGCGCTCGCGCGGGCGCTGCGCGGTCTCGCGCCCGGTGTGCGGATCGACGTCGCCGGGCAGCCCGGCTTCCGCTACGACTGGCTCGCCGGCGCCGCCGACATGCTCAGCGACGGGCAGGTCGGCACCTACGACGGCGTGGTGGTGCTCGACGGCGACCGCACCCGGCTCACCCACGGGGTCGCCCGGGCGTTCGCCGCCGCCCGGTGGACGGGCCTCATCGATCATCACCGCTCGAGCGGCCTCGACGGCTACACGCTCCCGTGGCTCGAGCCCGCCGCCGAGAGCACGTGCATCATGGTGTACGACCTGCTGGCGGCCTGGGGGGTCGCGCTCGACCGGGACTACGCCGAAGCGCTGTACACCGGCATCATCTTCGACACCGGCGCGTTCCGGTACAGCAACACGCGCGCGAGCACCCACCGGGTCGCCGCCGAGCTCCTGGCACTCGGCATCGAGCACTGGACGATCTGCGAGCGGGTCCTGATGGAGCGTCGTTTCACCGGCCTGCGCCTGCACGCCCGCGTGTGCGATCAGGCGCGCCTCTGCGCCGGCTCGCGCGTCGTGGTCGGGCGCATCTCGCGGGCCACCTTCGCCGAACTCGGCGCCGACGAGCTCGACGTCGAGGGCATCGTCGACGCGCTGCAGCACGTGAGCGGGGTCGAGGTGGCGGCGCTCCTGGTCGAGCGCGGCGCGTCGCGCACGAAGGTCTCGCTGCGTTCACGCGGCAAGGTCGACGTCGCCGCGCTGGCGCAGTCGCTCAGCGAACACGGCGGCGGGCACGCGAAGGCCGCGGGCGCGTCGTTGCCGTGGGCGCTCCCCGACGCCGAGGCCCGGGTCGAGGCCGCCCTGATCGCCGCGCTGGCCTGAGCGGCCGCTACAGGCGCTCGAGCAGGTTCGCCGCTTCGGGGGCGCCCCCTGCGGCGGCGAACGCGGCCGCCACCCGGCGCGCCCCCTCCCGGCACAGGCGCGCCTGTTCGGACGCATTGCGCAAAGAATCTGCGCTCAGCTTGCTCTTGGATACGGCCACGCCGGCTCCGCACCGGACGACACGCTGCGCCGTCTCGAGCTGATCGCGCCCCCACGGAACCACGACCAGCGGCACTCCCGACGCGAGTGCACGCTGCGTCGTCCCCATCCCGCCGTGCGTCACCACGAGGTCGACGTAGGGGAGGACCGCCGGGTGGGGCAGGAATCGCTCCACGCGGATGTGCGCGCCGGGCGGGCGGAATCGCCCCGGATCGACCGCGGCGGTCGTGATGATCGTGGTGCCCGGCGCGTCGACGAAGGCGGCCATGGCGGCGTCGACGATGGCGCCGTCGTCCTGGTGCTCGGTGGAGATGCTCACCAGGGTGCGCGGCCCGGCCGACTCGGCGAGCCACTCCGGCGCGGCGCCCAGGGGTGCCCAGAGGCCGGGCCCCACGTGGCGGACGTTGGCCGGCCAGTCGCTCCGTGGGTACTCGAGCGGCACGGCGGTCCGGTGCAAGAGCAGCGGGGGGAGGCGGAACAGGTCGGAGAAGGTCTGGAACGGTGCGGCGCCCAGGCTCGCGCGGAGCGCCCGGAGCGGCGTGAGGGCGCCGGCGCCCGCGAGGCCCTGCACCTTCCAGACCACGTCGTCGCGGAGCCGGTCGAACCACCCGGCCGGCGGCGGGAAGCCCGGGCCGAAGGCGGGGGCGTCGCGCGACGGAACGGGCAAGACATAGGGCAGATGGCTTGCCCACCTGGTCCCGGACACCTCCGCCGCGGCGCAGGCCCCGAGCGCGTTGGCGTCGGTGAGGATCACGTCCGGCGCGAGCTCCTCGACGGACCGGCGGACGTCGTCGACCTCGAACGCGGCGCGCGCCGACCAGCGGGCCAGCGTGTGGCGCAGGGCGGCGAGGGGATTGGCCCCTTGCCAGTCCTCGAGGGGGAGCGCTTCGATGCGCGGGTCGATCGGTCGGTGCTCCACCCCGGCGGCCTCGACCGCGTCGCGTTCGTCGGCGAGCGTCTGGACGACGACCCGATGCCCGCGCGACCGCAGCTCCAGCGCCACGTCCATCATCGGGTAGAGGTGCCCACGCGCGGGGCTCGTGTACAGGAAGAACGTGCTCATCGGGGCTCCAGGACGGCGAGGGTCAGGGTCTCGATCACCGCCGCCGTGTCGGCGGCGGAGCGACCGAGGTCGAGGCGCAACAGGCGCCACACGTACAGGTCGGTGGCCGCCACCAGGGCGTCGACCCGGCGCTCGGGGGCGGGCGAGGGGAGGTGGGGCCCGAACGACCGGAGGACCCACGCGCGGTGGTAGGCGCGCCCCTGCTCGACCGCGTCGAGCGCCCACGGCTCGTGCGGCGCCTGTGCCAACAGGTGCAGGATGAGCCGGCCGTCGGCCTCGTAGTGTCGCAACAGGCCCGACAACGCGGCCCCGACGTCGCCCTCGGCGGCGGCGAGGCGGTGCCCGTCGATCCGGGCGACGACCCGGGCGCGGACGGCGTCGATACATCCGTCGCGGCCGCCCATGTGTCGCATCACGGTCTGGACCGTGACGCCGGCGCCCGCCGCGACGGCCTGGAGCGTGAGCGCGCCGAGCGGCGCGTTGGCGAGCAGGTTCTCGGCCGCGTCGACGATGCGGGTGGTGGTCTCCGCGGCGGCGGCAGCGCGCCGGGTACGGTCGTAGGGTCGGGTCACAGTTTTGAGTATATATGATATACATGAAATATGTGATACATTTGTCGATGTATCGGTTGCGGTGCGCGCAGGCCTCGGTCCGACCCAGCGGCCGGTCGCGGCGCAGCGCCCCTAGGTCGTCGGGGCTTGCCGCCTGCCCGATCGGTGCACATGTTGCCCGTGGACGGGCTCTCGGGCCCACTTCCCATCCGGGGGCGTACCGGTTTCGACGGGGTACTAGAAGACCGACGGGCGTGGCGAGCGTGGTTCCGCTGTGAGAGAACCAAAACCAAGCTGCCAACAACAGCGACCACTTCAGCGAGGCGCTCGCCGCCTAGTTGAGGTCCTGGGGCATCAAGACCCCATGGCATTCGTGAGCGGACCGGTCGACCGCGCACGGGTGTAATCCAGACCTGCAGCGAACCCGCGGCTGAGCAACCGGCGGGCGAGCGAAGTTCAAACAGGGTGCGCTGACGGTCCCCAAAGGGGACGACACTCGCCGGTGAGCTTCCGGAAGGCCACGTATCTCGAGAGTCAGACGGTGCTTCGGACGCGGGTTCGACTCCCGCCGCCTCCACT
>SXOM01000637.1 GCA_005776735.1 Pseudomonadota bacterium | reverse complement strand
CGCCGTCAGCGACGTCTTCCCGTGGTCGACGTGGCCGATCGTCCCGATGTTCACGTGCGGCTTGTTGCGCTCGAACTTTGCCTTCGCCATGGTGGAGCCTCGTTTCGGATTGAGGAGGGAGGAATGGAGCCCATGACGGGGATTGAACCCGTGACCTCCTCCTTACCAAGGAGGTGCTCTACCACTGAGCTACATGGGCAGGAACTGCGTACTGGAGCGGGAGACGGGACTCGAACCCGCGACCCTCAGCTTGGAAGGCTGATGCTCTACCAACTGAGCTACTCCCGCGATGAGATGGTGGGCAGAAGTGGATTCGAACCACTGTAGACATGAAGCCAACGGGTTTACAGCCCGTCCCCTTTAGCCACTCGGGCATCTGCCCCGAACAATGAGCGATGTTGGTAGCTGGCGGCGGGACTTGAACCCGCAACCTACTGCTTACAAAGCAGTTGCTCTGCCGATTGAGCCACGCCAGCGACGAGGCGGTTCGGCCGCGCCGCTTTTATTCGCCCGGGCCGCGTTGTCAAGGCCGTGGCGGCGTCTCGGGCGCGGCAAAAGTGCCCGCCGGCGCCGTCGGGAACACTTCCAGACGTTGCACCAGGATCGTCTCACGGCGCCCGTCGGGCCGCTCGATCTCGAGCTTTCCGGGGTAGACGACGCCGGGCGCGGCCTCCGCCCAGCCGGACAACGACACGCCGACGGGGCCCGCCGCCGTGAGGTAGCGCACGTACGCCATCCGCCCGGTCACCGGGTCGATGTCGACGAACGCCAGCCCTGGGCTCGACGGATCTTCCCCCCTCCCGACCCGACGACCGACCTCCGCGCCCTCGAGGACCAGCAGCCCCGACGTACCGTCCGCCGCAAGGAGCGTGTGGACGTCGAGCGCCACCCCGAGGATGGCCTCGGGCGCGAAGGTGTCGATGACGCCGACGACGACGCCGATGTCGCGCACCTCGACCGATCCCGCCGCCGCGACCCACGCACCCTTCGCAGTCGCGACGCTCCGACTGTCCGAGCCGAATCCGCCGCCGGCGACATCGACCCGCCTGGAGGCGCCCTCGCGCCAGTAGTCGTGCCGAACCGAGACCCGCTTCGCGTCGAGCGAGAACTGCCGTTCGAATACGAAGTGAACGGACGCCGCCCGCGCGAGCGCGGCAGCGCCGCCGGTCGGCCCACCGTGGGCGACCCTCGCTGCGTCCAACAACGCGTCGGCGCCCGGACCCGGCCGCGCGGGAGCGTCCGCCGCGACCTCGGTGCGCACCCGCGGACCGCGCGCGGGGTCGTGCACGAGCACGAACTCCACCCCGCCGTCGTGACCCAGACGGGTCGCGGCCGCCCGGGCTGCGGGCTCGTCGGCGAACCCCTCCACGAGCGTGACGAACTCCCACCCCTGTCCCAGCCGGAACCGTTTCACCACGCGGGCCTGGTGGCCGGCGCGTTCCGCCACCTGCTCGAGCGCCTCCGCTCGTGCCCGCTCCGCGAGCTGCGGGCCCTCGATCCACCACGCGCCGCCCTCGGCGAGCGCCGCGGCGATCAACCACAGGAACATGCGGCCTACCGGAAGATCTGGCGCAGGGAGATCTCGTACAACCCGGTGTCGGACGGGGAGCCGACGACCACGACGTACTGTTGCCCGCCCAGGAGCTCGACGGTCACGAACGCCTCTTCGCCCTCGGTTCCGGCGGCGCCGCCGGTGTTCAACTGGCGGTAGTAGGTGGCGTCGCTGTCCTCGTCCTGCTCGTCCACGTCCAGCCAGACCTCGCTGTAGACCTCGACGTCGGCCGGAATGGCGCCGCCGTGGGCCGTGCACTGCTGCACGCGGACCTGATCCAGGAAGGTGGCCGGCGCGGGCTCGGCGTCGTCGAGCACCCAGTCGCCGTCGAAGTCGTCGGCACAGCTCGGTGCGGACGCTTCGGGGACGCCGCACGCGTCGGCCAGCTCCGCCACCACGCCCATCGTGCCGGACAGCATGACCTGGTAGTACAGGTGCTCGAGGAGCGACTCGGGGTAGGTGAACTCGACGGCGCCGGAGCAGGTGGACGAGTTGTGCATGCCGTCCACGGTCGGCTCCGGCAGGTACTCCAGCGGCGCGACGCCCAGCCACGGGTCGGCGAGCGGGCTGTCGCCGTTCTCGTCGAAGCGACGGTCCAGCCACACCTGCACGTACACGAGCTCGCCGACCGGCCGGTCCGTGAGGTCCAGCAACCAGCGGTCGGTGTCGGTGACCGCGTCGCTCGAACCGCTGTCCGCCGTCGTCACCAGGACGTCCACGCCGTCGGTGATCTCCCCCAGGCCGAAGATCTGGTCCCCATTGTCCGGAAGAGCCGGCAATGAAACGACGTTGGCGTCGGTCGGGGAGTAGATGTTCTCGACCGCGTAGTCCGGCGCCGCCGGGTCGTTCCAGCGCACCACCGAAGCGAGGAAGCCGTCGCCCTTGAACTGGAGCTGCAGGCCGGCGGCGACGTATGGAATCCCATCGAGGCGCACGACCTGCGCGGCGTAGTCCTTGCCGATCCACCCGTCGAAGTCGAACGCGGGGTCGAAGTGGAAGGGGTCGGTGCCGCCGAGCAGCACCTCGGAGTCGTCCTCGACCTCCGGCGCGTCGGTGTGGCCCAGGACGAAGGCGTAGTTGTACCCGCGGATGTTCAGGCCGCGCTGGTAGCCGTTGGCCCCGTACAGCGCGTCCCGCGACGACGGCGGCGACGCCAGGATCTCCGCGTCGGAGTACGCGGTGAAGGATGCGTCGGTGATGAGCGCATCGCCCGCGTCGTCGGTCGCCCCGGTGCCGAGGAGCGCGAGCTGCCAGCCGAGGACGAGATCGTCGAACGTGGTGTCGGAGTCGACGGCGTAGTCGCCGAGGGCCGACTCCACCGCGTCGGTACCGACGTCCTCCTGCGCCAGGATGGCGGCGAAGAAGGCGTCCCGGTCGGAGGTGTTGGTGGCCGCCCAGTCCCACAACCACAGGCCGAAGAGGTACTGCGCACCCTTCGGGGACGCGCTGAGGTCGCCGCGGGTGCCCTCGGCCAGGAGCGGGAAGTTGTGCGGAGCGTCGAGGTAGTCCCACGCGTCCTCGTGGAACGGAGCACCGAACCCGCAGCGGTCGGCCGCAAGCGTGCCGAGCACGTCGTTGAGCCAGTCCTCTTCGACCGTGCTGCCCTCGGCCTCGATGATGTGCTGGTTGTAGGAGACCAGCGACACGAGGCTGCGCGCGAGCGCCGCCGAGAGGGCGTAGTTGGTGTACTCCTCGATGGTGACGTTGACGCCGAGGTGAAACTGACCCGCAGGGTCGGGCACGTAGCCGTAGATGACCTCGCGCTCGTCGCTCCCCGGGTTGGTCTTCAGGTCGTAGGCGTCGAGGTCGACTGCGGGCTCGGCATAGGACGCCAGGACCGTGCCCTGTTCGTCCTCGTCCTCGCTCGACGACGGCATGTCGTTGAGGAGCGGGCTCAGGAACAGGTCGATGCGGCCGTCGCCGTCCTCGTCGGACACCGCGCCGAACATGCCCGTGACGTTGGGGTAGATGTTGAGGTCGAAGATGTCCGCGACCGTGCTCAGGTCGCAGTTGTCGAAGCCGAACGCGTCGTAGGCGTGCGGCTGGTCGACCACGCCGTCGCAGTCGTAGTCCCAGTCGATGGGAACCTCGTTGTCCACCCACACGGCGATGTAGTCGCCGAGCGCCCAGAGCGTCGCGTCCTTGACCTCCCACTCCTCGTCGCTGATGCTGCTGCGGACGCGGAACGTCTCCTGCAGCTCGCCGACGTCGTCGGTTTCGAGGGCGTCTCGGGAAGGCACGAACGGCGTGCGGAAAACCGGCTCGCGCACACCGAAGCGCTCGCGCCGGCCGGCGTCACGCCGCTGCTTCGCGCTGACGTCGACGTCCTGGATATAGCGAAGGTTGTAGCTCTGGTCGCTGCTGGTAGGGTTCACGAGGATCGCGTAGAACTGCTGATCCTGGTTGGAGTCGCCCGACTCGTCGGCCAGGGACAGGTCGGTGGGGGTGGCCTCCGCCTCGTCTCCCCAGAGGTCACCCGGCTCGTCGAAGAGGTAGTCCTTCCCCCCGGTGTCGGTGTCGCCGGTGTCCGTGTCGCCGGTATCGGTGTCGCCGGTATCCGTGTCGCCGGTGTGGGTGTCGCCGGTGTCGTCGGGGCCGACGTCCTCGTCCGACGGATCGTCGAGGCGGAAGTCCGGCTCCTTGGCCGGGCAACCAGCGAGAAGCAGGGCGGGGATCAGGTACCGGGTCATGCACGTCCTCGCGGGCGACACACCCGCGACGGGCAGGGTACCACAGCCGACTCCCGCACGTCCAACGGCTTGACTGAAAGCGGCCCCATCTGTATAAGCTCCGCCTCCCATGAGGTCCGCGATGTCCCTGCGCTTCACCGCCGCTCTGCTCACCCTGACCGCCTGCGACAGCGGCCCCGAAGACAAGGAGACCGGCGACACCGGAGAGGTCGCGGGTCGCGAGTTCGAGTATTTCGTGAACACCCAGACCGTGTACACCGGCGACACGACCTGCTTCGGCACCACCCCCGGCGAGCCCGATCCCGCCAAGCAGATCTCGGTCACGTACAACGGCGAGGTCCACGACTTTCAGAGCGAAGACGAGGTCCCCGAGGCCGACGTGAAGTTCTGGCACGGAGACGACATCTCCACCACCCCCGACGCCGAGCTGGTGGCCGACTCCAACGGCGCGTTCACCACCACGGTTCCGATGTGCACGCCGATCGGGTACGGCACGTTCACCGACCCGCTGCTCGAGCTCACGGTCGACACCTACGAGGTGCACCAGGTCTACCCGTACGAAGAAGACGGCGTGGTGGACGGGGAGTGGGTCAACTCCGTGAGCGTGGTCACCTCCAAGCTCATCCCCGGCATCATCGGCATCGAGTGGGACGTGACGACCGGCATCATCGCCGGCACGGCGTACGACTGCAACGAGGACCCGATCGGCCACGCGCAGGTGTACATCCACGACGCGTCCGGCAATGCGCCCGCGACCGGCGAGGTCTTCTTCTTCGACAGCAACGACCTGCCGACCGAGAAGGCCGACCAGCCCGACACCAACGAGAACAACGGCCTGTGGGTCGCCGTCAACGTGCCCGTCGGCACGTGGACGGTCGAGATGTGGGTGTGGAACGGCACCGAGCACCAGATGATGGGCTCCACCCAGCTCAACATCAAGGCGGGCTCGGTCAACATCTCCAACATCTTCACCGGCGACGACGACGGCGTGTCCTACCCCGACTCCTGCCTCGCGGGGGCGTGATGTGGGCGGCGCTGTGGCTGGCCGCGACCTCGGTGGCGCTCGCTGACGCGCCGGACAACTGGAAGTTCAGCCTCGACGGGTACTACCGCGTGCGGGGCCATGCCTTCTGGGACCTGTACGAGGGCCAGGCGGCGGCGGGCACCTACATGACGCATCGCCTGCGCATGCAGCCCCAGCTCAACTTCGAGGACCGGGCCAAGTTCTTCCTCCAGGTCGACGCCCTCGACGGCGTGGTGTGGGGCGACAACATGTCCCAGGCCTCCACCGCGTTGTTCGCGGGCGATCCTTCGGAGACCACGATCGACGGGGTCGACGGCAACCTCATCAAGGTCCGCCGCGCGTGGACCGAGTTCAAGGTGCCCGTCGGCCTGTTCCGGGTCGGGCGGCAGGCGTCGTCCTGGGGCATGGGCTTGTTGGCCAACGACGGCAACGGCTTCGACGACACCTTCGGCGAGAACAAGTTCGGGAGCACGTACGACCGGATCCTGTTCGCGACGCGCCCGATCACCGTCGCCACGACCGTGGCCAACATGGTCAACCCGCAGGCCAAGGTGCGGGACATTCCGCTCATCGCCGCCTTCGGGGTCGATCGGCTGGTCGAGGACCCGCTCATCCAGTACTACGGCTTCACCTGCGACGACTCGGAGACCACCGACGACGCCCGGTGCGCCGAGGACGACGACCACAGCTACACCGACGAGCGCGACTCCGCCTACCGCCAGCCCACCTGGTGGGTGGACACCCAGGACGACGTCTACGAGATGGTCTACGTCCTGGTGTACCGCGGGGAGGACGTCAAGTTCGGCCCGAACCTCACCGGCGACCTCACCGCCGGCGTGTACGTGGTCAACCGGGTGCAGGGCGAAACCGACAGCGACGTGCTGATCGTCGACGCCTACGTGAAGGAGGAGATCGCGAACACCTACTTCGAAGCCGAGGTGCTCACGATCCAGGGCGACACCCGTGCCATCACGCTCGCGAGCAGCGACGAAGAAGACCCGCTCGGCAAGCACGCGAACATCTGGGGGTACGTCCTTCGCGGCGGCTACCAGGACCCCAAGCTCACGCTGTTGATGGAGCACGGCTACGCCAGCGGCGACGACAAGCCGACCGACGCCGACTTCACCGGGCGGCCGCTCCACCCGGACCACAACGTCGGCCTGATCTTCTACGAAGAGGTGATGTCGCGCGTCACGGCCGAGGTGTGGGGCACCGGCGCGCAGGGGTTGTGGAGCAACGGGGGCGTCTACAACAGCCGGTACATCTTCCCCAACGTGCGCTTTCGACCGCTGCCCAACTGGGAGATCGAGGGCGCGTGGCTCATGGCGTGGCCCGACAAGCCGGACGGAAGCCGCATCCTGTGCGCCGAGGGCGACGAGGTCGAGTGTGCGGTGTACTCGGCGAGCGCCGACTACCTGGCCTGGGAGGCCGACCTCGCGGTGAAGCACCGCTGGGCCGACCACATCAACGTCACCGTCGAAGGCGGGTTCGCGCACGTGACCGACCGCATCCCGCTCAAGTCCACCGGGCTCGGCTACGAGACCGACGACGAAGGCAAGGCCTACGGCGAGTTCTGGACGGTCCAGACCCGCGTCGCGTACGAGTTCTGACATGCTCGCCGTCCTGGCCCTCCTGCTCGGGGTGGCGCTCGCCGGCGTGCCCGAAGACGTCGACTTCGCCGCGGAGGCCGACAACCCGCTCGACCTGCGCCAGGCGGCGTTCGCGCGCCTGCACGACGAAACCGCCGTGCCCACGCTCCTGCGCATCGCCAAGGACACCCAGACCACCCCGCCGCGCCGCTGGGTGGCGATCCGCGCCCTGGGCCTGAACACCGCGCCCGAAGCCCGCGACGCCCTGCTCGGGTTCCTGGCCTCCGACAACGCCCCCACCCGCATCGCGGCGCTGGCGGCGCTCGGCGAGCGCAAGGACCGGACGACCGCCGGTCGCGTCGCGGCACGCCTGGAGGACAAGGCGCTGCTCGTCCAACAAGCCGCGGCCGACGCGCTCGGCCTCATCGGCGACCCCGCCACGTTGCCCGACCTCGAGCGTGCACTGGCCAGCCCGACCGGCACCTACCGGGGCACCTCGTTGTGGGTGCGACGCCACTACGTCGAAGCGATGGCCGCCATCGGGACCGGCGAGTCCGTCCGCCCCCTCGCCGCCGCCCTCGACGACGCCGATCCCACGGTCGTTGACGCCGCCGTGAAGGGCCTCGAGAAGGTGGGCGGCTTCTCGTACGCCCAGGGGCGCACGCGGGCCGAGGAGCTCGAGGCGTGGCGCCGGTGGAGCCGCACGCGGTAGCGGCCGGGTCCCCGGGCGGGTACCCTCCCCCGGCCATGACGCGCTGGACGCCGGGCCCGGGCGACGCCGTCGCGCTGGTCTCGGTCTACGACACCGAGAACAACGCCGTGCGGCAGCTCGCCGCGGGCCTGCGCGCGCGCGGGCGCCGGGTGGTCGAGCTCTACTTCAAGGACTGGCGCAACAACCGCTTCGAAGAGCCCAACGACGCCGAGATCCGCAACCTGGTGCGCGTGCTCCGCGACGAACGGGTGGGCCTCGTCGGCTTCTCCCTCCGCGCGAGCGCGTACGAGGCCGTGGTCCGGCAGTTGGTGGGCACCGTGCGCGCGCACACCGGCCTGCCGTGCGTGGTCGGCGGGTGGCACCCGACCGTGCGGCCCGAGTCGGTGATCACCTTCGCCGACGCCATCGTCCGCGGCGAGGCCGACGAGACCTTTCCCGTCTTCGTCGAGCGCTTCTTCGCCGGCGACCCCGCGCTCGCCGAGAGCCCTGGCTGCTGGGTGAGGGTGGGCGACGCCGTCCGGCGCAACGCCCCCGCGCCCCTGGTGGCCCGGTTGGACGCCGTCCCGTGGCGCGACTACGACCACGCCGACAAGTGGTCGATCGAACGGCACACCGTGCATCGCGGCGACCCGATGCGCGGCGATCCGCTCTTCCAGGTCATGTGCAGCATCGGCTGCATCCAGCGGTGCTCGTTCTGCCACAACAGCTTCGACGACGGCGCCCCCGGCGCTCGCCTACGGTTCCGGAGCGTCAGCTCGGTGCTCGACGAGCTCGCCGCCCGCCGGCGCGCCAACCCGCACATCCGGCGCGTGCGCTTTGACGACGAGATCTTCGGCATCGATCGCCGGTGGCTGCGCGAGTTCGCCGAGCGCTACCCCACGGAGGTCGGCCTGCCGTTCGACTTCCTCACCGAGCCGACCGTCGTGAGCGAAGAGTACGCCGAGTTGCTGGCGCGCGCGGGTGCGGACTGGGTGCACATGGGCATCCAGAGCACCGAATCCGTGAACCGTGATCTGCTGAGTCGCCGGGCTGACCGCGACACCACGCTCGCCGCCGTCGCGCGTCTGAGCAAGCGCGGTATCCGCATCCGCTACCTCACGATGGTCGACATCCCCGGGGTGACCGACGATCAGCGCCGCGAGCTATTTTCGTTCTTCGCCAGCTTGCCCCGCCCCTACGACCTGTACCTGTTCTCGCTGACCCACTTCCCGGGCAGCAAGATGGTCGAGGACCTCCTCGCCGCCGGCGCGCTCGACCCGAGCGAGGTCGAGGGCACCGCACACAAGACGTTCTCGCAGTACCGCGTGGAGCTCAGTTGGCCCCGCGAGCCCGAAGAGACGTGGTGGATCGCGCTCTACGTGCTGCAGTCCAGCGGTGTGGTGCCCCAGCGCCTCCTTCGCGCGGTGCAGGCCGCCGGCCTCGGGCGGACGGCCCCCCGGCCCCTGGTCCTCGCGGCGCACGCAGCGACCCTGGCCAAGACCGCGCGTGTCGCCGGCCGGATGGTCCGCGACGGCGAGCTCACGTCCACCCTGGTTCGCCGCTGGTGGAACCCCCTGTCGATGGTGACGATGTGACGGGGCGATGCGGCGCGACCCGGCGTGGGGCCGGGCCGAGGCCTGCCCGCATCGCGGCGCCGGGGTCGAGGTGACCCGGCTGGTGCGCACGTTGGCCGCCCTCGCGGTCGGCGTCGCCGCCTGCGTCGCCGTCTCCTGGCCCGCCGCGCTCACGTGGCGCACGCACACCGTCGTACCCGCCGGCTACGCCGACGTGCAGGCGGGCTGGTGGTGGCCGCGCCAGGTGGGGGATGCGCTCCTGGCCGGCAGGGACCCGTTCCAGGCGCCCGACCTCTTCTGGCCCGCCGGCCAGGACGTCACGCTCCTGGTGTGGAACGTCCTCGCCGAGCTGGTGCTGTGGCCGCTCTGGCAGGCGCTCCCACCCTACGCCGCGCTCAACCTGGCCGCGTTCGTCGCCGCCGGGCTCAACGCGGCGGCGGCCGCCGCCGCTGCGCGCCGCCTCGGGGCGCCGCGGGTCGGCG
>SXOM01000636.1 GCA_005776735.1 Pseudomonadota bacterium | reverse complement strand
GTGCGCGGCGCGCGGTGCCGCTGGCGCGGACCGCCCGGGCGACGCCGGCCGGGAGGGACGCGCTACGGTGGGGACTCCTCACACACTCTCGACGCGTGGCGCTCCGGTGCCGTCCTACGCTGCCCGGACGAGGAGGTTTGCATGCGGCTCGGAGCAGCGCTGGTTCTTGTTCTCGTGGGGTGTGAAGCGGCGCCGGTCGGCAACGAGGGCGCCTGCGGGGACGACGCGGTGCACCAGGTGGGGACCGTGACCCTCAGCGGCGCCGACGCCGACGCCCAGGCCGAGGCCTTGTGTGATTCGGCGGACAGCGTCGACGAGCTCGTGGTCAGCGGCACCTCCTGGACCGATCTCTCCGCGGTCGACTGCCTGTGCGGCGTCGGGTCGCTCACGCTGGAATCGAACCCCGACCTGGTCTCCACCGAGCCGGTGCGGGTGGTGGCCGGCGAGGTCGAGGGGGTGCGGGTCGTGGGCAGCCCCCTCCTCGACGACCTCGCCGCCTACGCGCAGGTCACCGGCTTCTCCGACCTGCACCTGCAGACCCTCGGCCTCGGGTCGCTGTCCGGGCTCGGCGCCGCCACGCGGCTCGACGTGCTCACCCTCGTGGACATGCCGGCGCTCGCGAGCCTCGACGACCTGGCGGAGGAGGTGCAGGTGGGGAGCCTGGTGATCCAGTCGGCCGCCGACCTCGAGGCGGTGGGGGACTGGAGTGCGCCCCGCTCGATCGAGGCGCTGACCGTGTCGGGCACCGCGATCGAGACGCTGGCCGGGCTCGCCGACGCGGACTCGCTCACGCAGCTCGTCCTGGTGTCCAACCCGTCGCTGTCCGACCTGACGGGCTACCCGCGTGCGACCGTGTCGCCCCTGGCACTTTCGATCGGCGACAGCGCCGCCTTGAGCTCACTCTCGCCGCTTCGCGGGGTGACCCAGCTCGACTCGCTCGCGCTGTCCGGCCTCGCCGACTCGGCCACCCTCGCCGGGCTCGAAGACCTGGCGATGGTCGGTGGCGTGAGCCTCGCCGGCTTTCCGCACCTGCAGGACCTCGCGGGGCTCGACGGGCTGCGCTACCTCACGAGCACCGGCCTGCACCTCGAGGTCCACGACGAGGGGCCCGATCTGACGGACCTGTCGGCGCTGCACGAGCTCCAGGGCGTCGCCGGCGGGATCACCATCACCGGTCCGGTGTCCGACGGCGCCTGCCTGGCGCTGTGGGAACACGTGGCCGACCTGATGGACCCCAACGAGTTCCAGTGCGGCGCCTTCGCGCCGGAGTGACCCGCGCCTGTCCGGGCGATGCGCCGCGACCTTCCCGAGGCGAGCGGGGTCCGGCGCGCATCGCACCTCGCGCCGGGCGCACGGCGGCCCCGACCGAGGCCCGGACGGTCGCGGTGCGCCCGCCCCGAGCGCTACGTCCGCTCGTATACCCGCCCCGCATGCGCCTGTCGGAGGTCCAAGGGGAGCGGGTGCGGGCGTAGGACCTGTGGAAGGGTCACGAGCGCGCGCGCGCCGCCGTGGGGGTACGCCAGGGGGGGGCTGGGTACGAAGCGCGCTCGGGGCCGCCAGCCCGCCGCAAGGAACGCTCGATCGAGGGCCGCTTCGCTCCAGAGCACGGCGGGCGCGGCGGCTTCGTGGGCGCTGACCCACATCGAGCCTCGATTCGGGAGCGCCCAGGTGACCAGCACGTGCGCGCCAGGTGCGGCCAGCTCGGCGAGGCCACGCACGAACCGCGGCGCGTCCGCGCACCACGCCATCGCGTACCGCACCAGGAACAGGTCGAACGGGCCGGCCACGACCGCGGTGAGGTCGGCGCCGTCGAAGTCGAAGGGGTAGGCCTCGACCCCGAGGCGCCGGGCGTGGTCCACGGCGGGATGGGAATACTCCAACAGCACGACCCGCTCGACCCCGGGCCGGCCGGCGAGGTGCGCGGCCGCGAAGCCGGGGCCGCCGCCCACGTCGAGGACGGCGCCACGGGGGGCGAGGTCCAACAGGGTGAACCAGCCGTCGAGCTCGGCCCGCTCGCGCTCACCGAAGCGCGGATCGGGGTGGGCGAACCAGGCGTCGCGCGGCGCGCGGGCCAGGTGATCCCGCGAGGCGCAGCCACACTCGGCGCACACCCACCACGCATGCCGCAGGACGCCGAAGCGCCGCACCGGTCCGGCACAATGAGGGCAGGCGCGCACCCGCGGAGGCTAATGCGCCGGGGCGCACACGGTTACCCGGTGCGGGTGAGGGTGCTCGTCCACGCCGACGACCTGGGCATGTCCGCGGCGGTCGACGCGGCGGTCGTGGCGGCGCTGCGCGAAGGTACGGTCGACGCGGTGAGCGCGTTGGCGACCGGCCCGTCGGTCCGGGAAGGGGTCCGCGCACTTCCTGAGGGCGTGTCACTCGGGTTGCACCTCGACTATACGGGGTTTCCTTCGCTCACCGGCGCCGCGGAGCTCGACGGCGTGCGGGCGGCGGCCGCAGCGGGACAGGATGCGCGGGTGCCCCTGGGTCTGGTCCCCGAAGAGGTCCGGTTTCGGGAGGCGATGGCGCAGTGGGAGGCGCTGTCGGTGCTGCGCCCGGTCGACCACCTCGACAGCCACCACCACGTCCACTGGGCGCCCGACGGGTGGCCGCTCCTGGAGCGGGTCCTGCGCGCCACGAGGATACGGGTCGTCCGACCCGTGGGCGCGTGGCGGCCCGAGGCGGGGCGCGCCGCGCGGGCGATGCAGGCGGCGCGGGCGTGGCGCTTTCGGCGGCGGTTCGCCGCATGGATCGCGGTGGACGGGTTCTGCGGGGCGACCACCTTCCGGCGCCTGCTCGAGTCCGGGCGTGCACCCCGCGGCGACGTCGAGGTGATGGTGCATCCCGGAAACCCGACGTACACCCGGTATGACGACGAGCTGGAGTGGCTCCGGGGCGACTGGGGTGGCCGGCGCGCGGCCGTCACCCGGATTTCACGGGCCGAGGCACTACTTTCGAGATTATGATTTCGGGTCCATGGCCCCCGCCGCCGCCTCCGCCCTGGAACCCCGCGCCGCGCGTCGCCGTGTGCGGTGGATCGTGGGCGCAGGGCTGTGCCTGGTGGCGATGGTGGGCGTCGCGGTCGGGGAGTCGCCGGTGGCGGTGGCCATGTGGGCGGCGCTCCTGGGGTTGGCGGGGGTGTACGTCGATCGGGTCCTCGAGCTCGAACGTCGGGCGCTCGCGGTCCGCATCCGCCGGGAGCTCGGCGCGGTGCAGGGCGGGTGGGAGTGGAGCCCCGACACCGGCCTCACCACGGTGTCGGCCGACTGGCTCGCGATGCTCGGCCACGACCCGACCGGCGACGCGCCGGTCACGGGCTTCTGGGATGCGGTGCACCCCGACGACCGGGAGCGGGTCCTGGCCGCGCGCGACGCGTGCCTCCGCGGCGAGACTCCGACCGTGGAGGTCGAACATCGGTACGCTGGAGCACTGGGGACCGACCGATGGTTGCTCTTGCGTGCGCGTGTGGCCGAGCGGGACCCGGCGGGGCGCCCGGTTCGGGTGGTCGGCTCCCACCACGACATCGCCGAGCGCAAAGCCGCCGAGGGTCGGGCGCGCGACCTCGCGCGGCACCTGGAGGCGGTGCTCGACGCGGCGTCCGACGTGGGCATCGTGGCCACCGACGTGGACGGGCGCATCACCCTGTTCAACCACGCGGCCGAGCTGTTGTACGGGTACGCCGAGGCCGAGGTCGTGGGCCGCACCCCGTTGGCGTTCCACGACCTCGCGCAGGTCGAGGAGCGGGTGCGGGAGCTGACCGACGCGCTCGGACGGCCCATCGGCGCCCTGGAGGCCCTCACCCACGGCGGCCCGGAGGCCCGGGACTGGACGCAGGTGCGCAAGGACGGCTCGCGCTTCATCGGCGCGCTGGTCGTGCGGGCCATCCCCGCCGATCTCGGCGTCCGCGGCTACGTCGGCGTGGTCCAAGACGTCACCGAGCGACGGCGCCAGGAGCAGGCCGTGCGCCTCGCCGCTTCGGTCTACGACGTCGCGAGCGAGGGGATGATCGTCGCCGACGCCAACAACCGCATCCTGGCGGTAAACCCCGCGTTCACCCGGATCACCGGCTACACACCCGCCGAGGCCATCGGCCAGGACCCCCGCTTCCTGGGCGCCCGGCGGCAGGGGCCTCTCTTCTGGAGCCAGGTGTGGGGGCAGCTCCGCAGCCGGGGTTCGTGGCAGGGCGAGGTGTGGAACCGCCGGAAGGACGGCGAGGTGGTGTCGGTGTGGCTGAGCATCACCACCGTGCGCCGGCCCGACGGGTCGCCGGAGCGGTTCGTCGGCCTGCTGACCGACCTCTCCGAGCGCAAACGTTCCGAGGACCTCTTGTGGGAGCAGGCCAACCTCGACGCGCTCACCGGGCTCGCCAACCGGCGTGCCCTCTACGATCGCCTCGAGCTCGACGTGCGCGCGGTGCCCTACGAGGGCGGCTCGGTGTACGCGCTGGTGGTCGACCTGGACCGGTTCAAGGAGCTGCGCGACGGGCTCGGCCACGAACGCGCCGACCGGATCCTGGTGGAGATCGGGCGCCGGGTGGCGGCAGGGCTGCCCCCCACCGCCACGGCCGCCCGCCTCAACGGCGACGAGTTCTGCGTGGTGGTGCCCCACGTCGCGGAGCGCGAAGAGATCGAGCTCCTCGCGCGGCGGATGCTCGGCAGCATCGTGCAGCCGGTGATGGTGGACGGCCACGCCGCGTACGTCTCGGCGAGCATCGGCATCGCGGCCTACCCGGACGACGCGACCGACGCCGACGAGCTGCTCAAGCACGCCGACCAGGCGATGTACCTGTCGAAGAAGGCGGGTCGGGCGCGGCATGGGTTCTTCGTGCACGGCCTGCAGCGGGTGACCCAGGTGCGCATGGGCCTGGCCAGCGACCTGCACGGCGCGCTCGCGGGCGGGCAGTTCAGCGTGTGGTACCAACCCATCGTCGACCTGCGGACGGGCCAATGCCACCGCGCCGAGGCGCTCTTGCGGTGGCACCACCCCCACCGCGGGATGGTCAGCCCGAAGGACTTCGTGCCGCTGTTGGAAGAGACGGGGCTCATCGACGAGGTGAGCGACTGGGTGCTCGACCAGGCCAGCGCGTGCGCGGATCGGTGGTCGTCCCGCATCGGCGCGGACTTCGTCGTGGCGGTCAACCGCTCCCCGGTCCGGTTCCACGAAGGGCAGGGCTGGGCCGACCGGGTACGCGCGGCCGGCCGGCGCCCGGAGCTCGTGACCGTCGAGATCACCGAGGGCATGCTGCTCCAGGAGGACCCGCGGGTGCTCGAGCGCCTGCACGCGCTGCGCGAGGCCGGGATGCGCGTGTGCATCGACGACTTCGTCACCGGCTACTCGTCGTTGGCCTACCTGCGGCGGTTCCCGGTCGACACGCTCAAGATCGACCAGGCCTTCGTCCGCACGCTCCCCGGCGAGCCGAGCGACCGGGTGATGGTGGAGTCGATCCTCGGCATGGCGCGAAAGCTCGGGCTCGGCGTGGTGGCCGAGGGGGTGGAGACCGTGGCCCAACGGGACTGGCTGATCGCCGAGGGGTGTGCCTACGGTCAGGGTTACCTCTTCGCGCGACCGATGCCGCAAGAGGAGTTCGAAGCACGGTTCGTCGAGGCAGCGGTCCAGCGGGGCTAGTGGGCGACGCCGGCGGCCCGTCCCGAAGCGCGGCGGGTCCCGCCGGCGTCGCGGCGCGAGGGCGAAGTCAGCCGGACCGCGGCGGCGTGTGTCGCCCGGCGCCGCGCCCCGCGCGCCAGCCCCGGAACCACCCGCGGCCGGTCGCGGCGCGGGGCCCTCAGGCCCGGGCCTCGCGGTACATCGCCACCACGTCGTCGGCGAGCCGCTCGTAGCTGAGCGCGGCGTCGAAGTGGTCCCGAACCGACGCGCGGAGGGCGGGGAAGTCGGTTTGGCGGAGCGCGGCGGCGAGGGCGCCGTCGTCGCCGGGCGGAAAGAGCGCGCCGACGCGGCCGTGGTCGGTGAGGCGGCGGAAGCTCGGGATGTCCGACAGCACACACGGCGTGCCCGTCGCGAACGCCTCGAGCACGGCGCGGCCACAGACCTCGCGGGTGCTCGCCTGCACCAGCACGTCGGCGCCGCGGAGGAGGGCCTCGACCTGCGGGCGGGGCTGCGGGCCGAGCCAGTGCACGGGCAGGCCGGCGGCGGCGGTGCGCACGGCGTCGAGGAGCGGGGCGTCGGTCCACGCGAAGCTGAGCTCGGCGTGGGGGAGCGCGGCGAGCGCCGTGCGGAAGCCGGCGACCACCGTGAGCGGGTCCTTCACCGCGTCGAGGCGGCCGAGGTGCAGCACCGCGGGCGCGCCCCGGAGCCCGGTGGCGGCGCGGGCGGCGGCCCGGTCGCCGGGGGTGAAGTGGCTGGACACCTCGAAGACCTCGACCACGCGGGCGTCGTCGGCGAGCGCTCCGGAGCGGACCCAAGGCGCCGCGTGCGCGCGCGTGGTGAACCCGAAGCGCCCGACGTCGGCGAACGCCGCGCGCTCCACCCGACGCAACGCGGCGACCCGGGCGGGTGCACCGCCGTGGAAGTGGGTGACCAGGGTCGCACCGCGGCGGCGGGCGTCGCGCCCGAGGGCGGCGAGGAGCGGGTAGGCGACGAGGTCGAAGCCGTGGACCACGTCGCCGGCCAGCGCGGCGGCGGCGCGGGCGAGGTGGGGCGCGGGCAGCTTGACGGAGGCGTCGTCGCGGCCGGCGGTGGTGAGC
>SXOM01000635.1 GCA_005776735.1 Pseudomonadota bacterium | reverse complement strand
GGGGCCCGCGCCGCGACCGTCCGCCCGGTCGCGGCCGAGTCCGGCGCGCGGGCCAGCGCCGCTCCGCGGCGCTCCGCCGTGCGGGCGCCTAGCCCTCGGGGGGCACGAACCGGACCTCGCGGGTGAGGGCGTCCCGCCGCACCACCTCGGGCAGCGCCACCATGTTGTCGAGGATCCAGCTCAGCCGGCGCGCGTCGAGGCGCCCGCCCACGTACTGCTTCGCCCACCCGCCCCGGGGATTGCGCAGGATGCTGGCCAGAAACGCCGCCTCTTCGGGCAACAGCCCCGAGGGCGACTTCAGGAAGTAGGCCTCGGTCGCGGCTTTGCAGCCCACCACCCGCGGGCCCCACTCGACGACGTTGAGGTACAGCTCGAGGATGCGGCGTTTCCCCAGCTCACGCTCCATCTCGACTGCGTAGAGCAGCTCGCGCAGCTTGCGCGCGTACGTGCGGTCGCCGGTGAGGAACAGGTTCTTCGCCAACTGTTGGGTGAGCGTGCTCCCGCCGCGGCGCACCTCGCCCGCTTCGGCGTTGTCGCGCGCCGCGTCGAGCATGCCGTCCAGGTCGTAGCCGTCGTGCTCCAGGAAACGGGCGTCTTCGGCGGCGATGACCGCCATCGGCAACAGCTCGCCCACCGCGGCCAGCGGCAGCCACCCGGGCGTGTCGTCGCCGCCCGACACCGGGCGGTGGGCGCCGGTCTCGTCCCGGCCCATCCACGAGAACTGCCCGTACTTGTAGGCGTCGGACACCAGGCCGTCGACCGTGAAGCCGGCGACCACCGGCTCCACGGTGATCGCGAGAGGCTCGAGCGCGAAGCGGCCCCGCGCCGCCAGGGTGCCGCCGATGTCGGCGCGCGCCGCCTCCGGCACGATGGGCGCGAAGACGTCGAACACCGCGGCGATCGGCGTGTCGGCGAGCACGAAGGTGCCGGTCGCCTTGGCGGCGCCCCCCACCCGGGCGGACACGTGGGCGGTGACCCCCTCCACGCGCAGGTCGCCGGTGAAGTCGCGCCCGTCGAGCTCGCCGACCACGCGCACGTCGCGGTCGGCCAGCACCCCGCCCAGCGAAGGGTGCGACAGGCTCAGGCGCCCGCGTGCTTCCACCTCGCGGCGGCCGGGCCACGCGGCGGGCCGCACGCGTACCTCGACGGGGCCCCACTCGGTGTCCAGCGTCAGCTCGGCCTCGTCGCCGTCGATGCGCGCGCCTTCGCCAACGAGGTGCCGCTCGGGAGCCACCTCGCCGGAGAGCGGTGGCAGCGGCGTGCCCTCGATCACGAGGTCGGTGACCTCCACGCGGCGGACGTAGGGCACGCGCGGCAGCTCCGCCCACGACGCGTCCGACGTGGGCGCGGCGCGCTCGACCACGGCGGCCGCGCCTTCGTCGGTGCGCACCACCACGTCCCGCAACCGGAGCACGCCGTCCCACCCCAAGGCGCCCTCTGCGGCGTGGATCCGGCCGAGCGCCGCTTCGCGGACGCAGATGCCCGCGGCGCACCACCGCGCCCCCGCGACGGTGGCGCCGTGGCCCCGCGCCACCGTCGGGACGAGGCTCGGCGCGAACGCCACCGCGGGCGCGAAGACCGACGCGATCACCACCGCCGCGAGCACACTCCGGCGCACGTCAGGCCAACAGCTCGGCGAGGGTGCGCTGCAGCGGTGCCGTGCCGAGCGCCGCGTCGGCGAGATCGGCCCCGAGGGCCGCGGGCTCGGTGAAGGGGCGCGTGTGCTCCCGGTAGGCGCGCAGCACGTCCGCGGCGGTGAGCCGCGCGAGCGGATGGGCGGGGGTGTAGCCCCTTGCGGTGCGGTCGAGCATGCCCGCCGACTCGAGCAAGCGCAGCGCGGTGGCGACGTGGTCGGCGTCGGACTGCAGCGTGCTGGTGACCTCGGGCTCCGCGGTGGGGCCGCCGCCCGTCGCGAAGCGCCGTGCGACCACGAGCATCACCTGGAGGGCGAAGAACGCGTCCGACTTGCGGTGCTCGGCCCCCTCGACGATGCGCTCCTCGGCGCGGCGGAGCTGCACCCAGCGCTGGTCGACCGAGGCGACCTCGACGCCCGTGAGCACGATGACCCACAACACGAAGACAAAGAGCAGGAGCACCGGCAAGAAGGCCAACGACCCGTACACCAGCGCCGCGGTGTTTCCGGCCTGCATCACCGAGATGTAGGTGGAGAAACCTCCCTTGACGGCTTCGAAGGCGAAGGCGGAGACCGCGCCGCCCAGCAGCGCGCTGCGCAGGCGCACGTCGGCGTCGGGCAACGCGCGGATCGCGAACGCGAACGCCGCCATCGTGACCAGGAACGGGACCACGAAGTGGAACGACGAGGTGGTCACCGCTTCGGCCTGCGCGGTCAACGACAGGCCGAAGGCGACCACCACCGGGCCCGCGGTCAGGGTGGCGTAGTACAGCGCGAGGCGCGTCGTCAGCGCGTTGCGCACCTCGGAGTTCCAGATGCGGGTGTAGGCCTCCTCGGCGGCGAGGAAGATGCGCGTGCTCGCGCCGAAGGCCACCACGAGGCCCGCGACGCCGATCGAGCGGGGATCGACCACCGCCGGGAGACCCACCGCGTCCCAGTCCGGCAGGACCGCGGAGAGCGCACGACCCGCGAAGGTGGAGAAGTCGAGCCACGCTTCGAGCCCGAGCGCGCGCAGGACGAGCGCGGTGAGCACCAGGGCCGGGACCAGGGCGACCAGCGACCAGTACGACAACGTGCCGGCGCGGACGAAGACCGCGTCGCGGATCATCTTGCGGGTGAGCACCGCACCGAACACCAGCACCGCCCGCACGCTCGCGGGCAGGTCGGGGCGGCGCACCAGGTCGCGGTAGAGGCGGTCGGCCAGGAGCATCGGCGGCATCGTAGCCTGGACCCGTCGTGCGCGGGGTCGCCGCCGGCGATACGCGGCGCGGCGATGCCCCTCCCTGGCTGGCTGCGGCTCCCCGCGCCGACGACCTCTGTGCCTGGGTGGCAGGTGTCCCCGGTGGTCGACGCGGGCGCATACGCCTTCTCGTGGTTGTGGGTGCTGGTGCCGTTGTGGGCCGCCGGCCCGGTGCACCCGACCGACTACTACGCGCTCTTCGCGCTCATCCTGACCATCAACACCTTGCACCGGCACTTCGGCGTGCCGCTGGTGTACCTGGATCGCGAGGTCTACGACCGGAACGTCACCCGCTTCTCGGTGGTGCCCGCGCTGATGGTGCTCGCGGTCGTGGCGATGCCACTGGTCTCGCGAGTGAAGGTGCCGGCGGGGTTCTTCGGGGCCGAGGCGCTCGGCGCCGCGCTCGCCGGCGTCGCGCTCCTGGGCCAGGTGCTCGTGCTCGACGGGCGGGGGTGGACCCCTTCCGGGGCGCTCCGTGCGCTGGTGGTCGCCCCCTTCGCCGTGGCGTTGGCCGCGGGCCTGGGGGGCGCCTACCGCGCGGCGCTCGGTCCGGCCTCGGTCGTGACCGCGTTCGCGTTTGGCACCGTGGCCGCCACCTTGCACCGGGCCGCGCCTGCGGAGGTCCGGGCCCCGCGTTGGCTCGCTGCGGTGTGCTTCGGCGTGGCGCTCACGGTGGTTGGCCTGGCCGTGCCCGACCTGCTGGACCGATGGCCTGGGAAGGCACAGAAGCTCGGGGTCGTGACCGGCGTCGTGTTCGCGGTGCAGGTGTTCTGGGGGCTGTGGCACGTCACGATGCAGAAGGTGGGGATCCTGCGCATGTACGCGGCGAAGCAGGCCGACGTGGCGCCTGGGCGCCGCGCGCCGATGGGGGTCGACCGGCTGCTCGTTTGGGGCACCTTCCCCGTGTACCTGTTCCTGCTCGCGCCCGGCCACCGCGCGGAGATCCTGAAAGCGGCGGGATCGGCCAAGAAGTTGGCCGTTCCGTTGCTGGATGTGTTGGAGTCGGCGCGGCCGTTCCTCGGCCCGCCGGCGGTCCTGCTCGCGGTCGGCTCGGTGGTGTGGTTCTTGAGTTGGGAGTGGCGCAGCTCCCGGTTCGGCAGCCCGGCGCGCCTCACGATGGGGCTCGGGACCGCAGCGTTGAACCTGGCGGTGTACCTGTGGCCGGTCAAGGGGGTGCTCGCGTACACCTTCTCGCACGGCCTGGAGTACCTGGTGTTCGTCTGGGCGTTCCAGCGCCGTCGGTACGCGGCGCCGCTGGCCCACCGGCCCCTGATGCAACGCCTGCTCCAGCGCCCGGCGCTCGCGTATGGCGGGTTCCTGCTGCTGGTCGGCGGCTTCTTCTTCCTGACCGACTTCGGCCGCCACTACGGCGTGCCGGTGCCCAAGCCCAAGCTGCTCGGGGTGGGCCTCACCACCTGGGTCGGGTCCTGGGCGGTGTGGGAGGCGCTGTTCCACTACTACCAGGACGGCTTCATGTGGAAGATGCGGTCCCCGGCGCTGCGCGCGAGCTTGTGAAGCGGGCCCGCGAGGGCGGCGCGCCGCGACCCGTGGCTGCGAGCGGCGGGAGCGTCCGCGCGCCGCGGTGGCGGAGCGGGCGCGGAGCGGCGGCCGATACGACCCGGACCAAGGTTGTTTCGTGCAGGACACGCTGGTCGTCG
>SXOM01000099.1 GCA_005776735.1 Pseudomonadota bacterium | reverse complement strand
GTCGCGCCGGTCGCGCCCGCGGCGGCGCCCGAGGGCATCGTGGGCACCTACCGCGTGGGCCGCGAGGAGGTCGGCCGGCGCACGCTGGACGCCGCGGCGCTCCAGGCCACGCCCGGGTCGCTGGGCGATCCGCTGCGCGCGTTGACCAGCCTGCCGGGGACGACGCGCCCCCCGCTGGAGTCGGGGTGGCTCCTGGTGCGGGGAGGGGAGCCGACGCACACCGCGGTGCTCGTCGACGGTGTGCGGGTGCCGTTGATCTACCACCTGGGCGGCTTCACCAGCATCCTGCACCCGGCGTTGGTGGACCGCGTGGACTTCTTGCCGGGGGGCGGCGGCGTCCGCTACGGCCAGACCCTGGCGGGCACCGTCGACGTCGTCACGCGCCGGGCGGGGCCGGCGCCGGAGGTCCGCGGGGGCGCCAACCTCGTGTTCGCGGGGGCGTACGCGAGCGCGCCGTTGGGCCCGGTACGCGCGTCGGCGGCGGTGCGCCGCAGCTACCTGGACGCGGTCCTGGCGCCGCTCTTGCCCGAAGGTTCGGCGGGCGCGGTGCCGCGGTTCTGGGACTGGCAGGCCCGCGCGGAGGCCGGCCCGGTGCTCGTGCTCGGCCTGGGGGCCAGCGACGCCATCGACCTGCCGCTGGTGGAGGGGTCGGGCGCGCTGCGGGTCGACACCCAGCGGGTGCACGCGCGCGTCGTGGTGCCGGTGGGCGTGCGCGAGCTGCGCATCGAGCCGGCGGTGGCGTGGGAGAGCCTCACGCTCGACGTGCAGGATGGGACGCTGTTCATCGGGCGCGAGCGGCTGGGCGGTGCGGTGCGCGTGGAGCTGCCCGACAGCGGACGGAACGTCGTCGACGGCAACGTCGGCGTCGACCTGGACCTCGCCGCGACGCGCGTCCGTTACGACGAGGTCGAACGCCGTGCGCCCGCAGGCACGCCGGCGGTCTACGCCGACCTGCGCCTCGGGAAGGCGGCGCAGCTCATCCTCGGTGCGCGCGTCGACACCCTGGGGGTGGCCGGCCAGCCGGTGCGCGCGGGCGTCGGGCCCCGGCTGGCGGGGCGCCTCCCGTTCGGGAGCGGCGCGGGCGTGGAGCTGGAGGCCTCCGGACGCTACGCGGCGCCGGCGTGGGAGCTGGTGCTCGCCCGGCCGGAGGGGGCGGCGCTCGAGCTCGACCAGGCGTGGGGCGGGAGCGTGGGCACGTGGTGGGCGATGGGGCCGGTGCGCGCGAGGATGGAGGCGTACGGGCGCCACCTGCCGGTGCTCGCGGAGCTCGAGGCCGACGGGAGCCTGGACCAGGGCGAGGGCCTCGCGTACGGCGCCGAGCTCAGCGGCGAGCTGCACCAGGGGCGGTGGGATGCGCAGGCGCGCGTGGCGTGGGGGGTGAGCGGCCACCGCGAGGACCCCGACGAGGACTGGGTCCCCAGCGACTACGACCAGCCGTTGAGCCTCGGGATGGCGGGCCGCGTGGACCTCGGCCGCGGCTGGTCCCTCGGGGCGCGGTTCCGGTACGGGAGCGGGTACCCGGCGGGGTCGGACACCCTGGAGGTGGTCGACGCGCTCACCGCGACGCGGGTCGCGGTGACGCCCGTCGAGGGGCGGGTGGAGCCGTTCCACGCGCTCGACCTGAAGGTCGCGCGGCGGTTCTCGTTCCGAACCTGGCGGTTGGATGCATACCTGGACCTGCAGAACACCTACAACCGGCGGGTCCCCGAGCCGTTGGTGACTGGGCTCGCCGAGGTCGGGGTGTCGGACATGGGGTTCGGCTTGCCGGTCTTGCCGGTGTTCGGCGTGGAGGGGACGTGGTTGGGCCGGTGCGCGCGGCCGGGCGCCGCGGGGTGTTAGCCGCCGGCGTGCGCTCGCTCTCCCGTACCCGCCAAAGCCTCCGGACCGCGCTCGACGCCGGCTTCGTCCGCCTCGTCTTCGCCCGCCCCGCCGATGGCACCACCGCGGTCGTCGAGGCGGCCGAGGCCACGACGGTCGAGGCCCTGGTCACCGACGCTGCGGCGCGCATCCGGGACGGGTTCGTGAAGCTCACGGTCGTCCGCGCCGACGGCGCCCGCGTGGTCATCGACGCGCGGCACGGCGGTGCCAAGGAGTTGCCGCCCCCGACGGCGGAGCGCGCGGGCAGCGGGCGGCCGCTCGCGTTGGCGCCCGTCGAGCACGGTCCGCTCCTGCGGGTGCTCGGCATCCAGAACGCCGACGGGAGCATCTCGGCGCAAAACGCCAAGAAGTTCAAGCAGGTCAACCACCTGGTCGAGCTCTTGCGTCCGGCGTGGGAAGCGGCGGCGCGCCGCGGGGTGGGGCCGGAGGCGCCGCTCCGCATCCTCGACCTGGCGTGCGGCAACGCCTACCTCAGCTTCGTCCTGGCCGACGCGCTCCGCGCCGCGGGGGTGCCCTTCCGGCTGCACGGGGTCGACGTGCGCGAGGACCTCGTGTCGCGCTGCGCCGCGCGTGCGCAGGCGCTCTCGTTGTCGGGCGTCACCTTCTCCGTCTCCACCATCGCCGGCGCGCGCGACCTGGGCGACACCCTCGGCGGCTCGGCCGACCTGGTGTTGGCCCTGCACGCCTGCGACGGCGCCACCGACGAGGCGCTGCGGGTGGCCGTCGACATCGGTGCCGCCGCGCTCTTCGTGGTGCCGTGCTGCCAGGCCGAGCTCGCGGCCGAGCTGCGGCGCAACCGGGGCGGTCCCACGCCGGCCTACCGCCACGGGCTCCTGCTGCGCGAGCACGCGGCCACGCTCACCGACGCGCTGCGCGTGGACTGGCTCGAAGCTCACGGCTTCGAGGTCGACGTGCTGGAGTTCGTGGACGTCGAACACACTCCGAAGAACCGCCTCTTGCGCGCCCATCGGCGTCGGGGGGCCGATCCCGCCGCGCTCCAGGCGTGGCACGCGCGCTGCGACACCCTCGGGGCGCACCCGCGCGGCCTCGGCGGCGCTTGACAGGTCGGGGGCGCCGGGTGTATACGCCGCCCGCCCGGAGGCTCACCCATGGTCTTCTTCGCCTTCATCCTCACCGCTTGTGAGGAAGCCCCTGCGGACGAGGCGGCGCCGGCGCCGGAGTTCGCGCTCCTCACCCCCGAGGGGGGCAGCTTCCTGGCCGCCGGGGACACCAAGGCGGCCGGCCGCGCGCTGCACCTGGAGTCGGTGACCGTCGGCGGCGTGGCCGCCACGGTGGGCGAAGGCCGCTTCTCCGCGACCGTGCCGCTCACGCGCGGGGTCAACGTGGTCGAGGCGGTGGGCGTCGACGCCGGCGGCGACGAACACTTCGTCCGCAACGGGGTGCTCGCCGGCGACTACGACGAGGCGGCCGGGGCGGTCGAGTCGGCGGTGCAGGTGCGGGTGAACCAGGGCGGCCTCGACGAGATCGGCGGGGTCGCTTCGGAGAACCTCACGCCGGAGCTGCTCAACGACAGCCTCGCGGCGATGAACCCGGTGTACAGCGACTCCTACGCCTGGGACACGGTCACCATCGCGGCCGACGTCGACAGCATCACGTTCGACACGACCGAGTTCCGCTTCCGCCCGCGGGACGGCGCACTCGAGCTCGAGGTCGAGCTCCCGAACCTCTACGTCGACATCTACGCCTACGGCGAGGCGGTCGGCTTCGACTTCGACAGCGACGTCGCGATGTGGGCCTCCGCGGGCGTCCTGTCGGCCGAGGTGTACGTCACCACGCTCGGGGGCGACCTGGTGGTCGACGTCGGCGAGGTCACCGTCGAGCTGAAGGACTTCGGCTACGACACGTCGCTTTTGCCCGGGAGCATCGAGGACTACCTCCTGGTCGACACCATCCGCGCCACCCTTGAGGAGATGCTGGTCGAGAAGATCCAGGAGATGGTGCCGCCGCTGTTGGACGAGACGCTCGCGGGGCTCGACCCCAGCTACAGCACCGAGATGATGGGGCTCACCGTCGACATGGCGTTTTCGTTCGCCGACGCCGACATCGACGACGACGGGCTCGCGCTCGCGCTCGACATGGAGATCGACGTGCCGGAGGACGGGCTGCACAGCGCGCCGGGGTTCCTCGCGGCGGCCAAGGGCACGCCCGACCTCGACACCCAGGCCGACCTCTCCGGGGCGGTCAGCGACGACCTCCTCAACCGCATGCTCTACGAGGTGTGGGCGGGCGGCCTGCTCGACATGCGCCTGTCCACCGACGACGGATCGCTCGACCCGCTGATGTTGTTGCCGCTCAAGGCGAGCGAGGGCACCATCACGCTGAAGTCGCCGCTCCCCCCGGTGGTCGTCGAGCGCGACGGCCAGCTCCAGGCGCAGCTCGGCGAGCTGCTCGTGGAGATCGACGCGCCCGGGAGCGCCGTGGGCGACCACCTCGTCGCGACGGTGAACGCGTTCGTTCCGCTCACCGTGCTCGCCGAGGAAGGCGAGCTCACCCTCGAGCTCGGCGACCCGGAGATCGTCCTGATGGTGCGCGAGTCGAGCATGGGCGCCAGCGACGAGGCGACCACGCGCCTGGTGGAGCAGGCGCTGCCGCTCGACGCGCTGTTGGTGCTCATCGGCGACTTCAGCTTTCCGCTCCCCGAGCTCTACGGCATCGCCGTCGACGAGGGCAGCGCCGAGCGCGATCCGTCGGGGGTGCACACGGCCCTGGAAGTGTCACTGAGGTAGCCGGAACGACGCAGATGGCGTAGTCTCGCGGCCATGGTCACCTACGTCGTCGTCGCCGTCGTCCTGTTCCTGTGGCTCGCGCTCGAGTTCAAGACGTCCCGACCCGACGGCGATCTGATGAATGTTCCGCCTTACCGGCGGATCATGCAGTACCTGATGCCGACCCGGAACGAGTCGGTCGTGTACTTCGAGGCGTTCCTGGACGCGACCAACTTCGAAGCGTGGCTCGAGCGGTGCAAGCAGGTGGTGCCCGACGCCAACCCCACGCAGGCCACGGTGGCGGCGGTGGGCATCGGCCTCTCGGCGACGCCGGCGATGAACCGGTTCGTCGTGGGCCGGCGGCTCTACCAGCGGCGCGGGCGTTGGCTCACGTTCTCGATGTTGCGCAAGAAGCTCGACCGCGAGGCCAAGATCGGCACGGTCAAGCGCGAGTTCATCGACGGCGAGAACTTCCGCGACTGGTGCGCCCGGGTCAACTCCGGCATCTCCGAGGAGCGCAGCGGCAAGAAGACGTCGGGCGACAAGGAGCTCGACCTCTTCAACCTGCTCCCGCGCCCGCTGCTCATCGGCGCCGCGAGCCTCATCGGCTGGCTCAACCACTACAACATCCTCCCCGGCTTCTTCATCAAGGACGACCCGATGCACACCAGCATCTTCGTCGCCAACCTGGGGAGCCTGGGGATGGGGCCGGGGTACCACCACCTCTACGAATACGGCACCTGCCCGCTGTTCATCATGATCGGCCGCATCGAGGATCAGCCGATGGTGGTCGACGGTCAGGTGGTGATCCGGCCGCGCATGCACATCCGGTTCAGCTACGACGAACGCATCGACCACGGGCTCTCCGCCCGCTTCGGCATCGACGCGGTGGTCCGCGTCCTGTCCGACCCCCAGCGTTTCCTCGGCTGCACCGCGGCCGACGGGAGCGACGCGCGGCCGATGTGGCCCAACCCCGAGTGGGACAAGGGCTGAGGCGGGGCGGGGGCCGGGCAAGACGCGGCGACCCGGGACGCGGGTCGGCGGCTTCAGGCGGGGGGCCAACCGCGGGGCGCGGCGTTTTGCGGAACGATGTCACCGCCGGGTCCTGCCGGGCCGGGTGTAGTGGCGCTCTCTCCCCCGCCGGTTCGCCGCAAGCGGTGAACCGGCTCGTCGAACGTCGAACGTCGAACGTCCGGCCTACAGCACGTACAGCGCGCCGGTGATCATCCCCGCCGGCGACAGGAAACCGGTGGCGCTCACGCCGGCGTCGTCTGCGCCGTCGCCGTCGACGTCGCCCAGGTTGGTGATCGCCTCGCCCAGCGCCGCGTCGGGCGACTCGCCGGTGTAGCTGGCGTCGGCGTCGGCGGTCGTGAACGTGCCCGAAGGTGCGTCGTTGAGCCGGTACACCTCGCCGGCTTCGGCACCACCGGCGTCGGCGCCCGGCGCGCCAACGAGCAGGCTGGCGGCGCCCGAGCCCCTCAGGCCGACGATGGCGACCGCGGAGCCCAGGGCGTCGTCGGCCGCGCCGCCGCGCAGGATGGTGTGGGCGTCGGCCAGGCGCGCGTCGGCGAGCAGCGGGCCGAGCACGAGGTAGGCGGCGCCGGCGTCGGCGGCGGCGTCGTCGTTGCCGGGGGCACCGACGAGCAGGTCGACCGTGCCGTCGTCGTCGGCGTCGCGTACGTCGAGCCGCCAACCGGCTTCGTCCTGGTTGGCTTCGCCGGCCACCACGAGGTCGGCGTCGACCACCGTGAGCTCGCCGGACACCGGACCGTAGAAGACCGCCACGCCGCCGGCGATCACCTCGTCGCCATCCATGCCCCACCCGCCGATCACCAGGTCGTGGACGCCGTCGCCGTCGACGTCCGCCGGCTCGGGGGCAAAAACCGCGAGGCGGTCGTGCGCGTCGCCGCGCACGATGACGTCGGCGTCGGTTGCCTGGCGAACCCCGCTGTCCGGCAGCTCGAAGAGGTACACGGCGCCGGCTTCGGCGCCGTCGACATCGCAACCGTAGGCGCCGACCAGGGCCTCCTTCCGCCCGTCGTCGTCGAGGTCGAGGCCGAGCAGGACGGAGTCGCCGAGCGCGTCGTACGCGTACTCGGCCCGGATGGTGAGCAGGGCGGTGCCCGTGAGGGTGAGCGTGCCGGTGCCCGACTCGACCAGGTAGGCGGCGCCGGCATCCTTGTCGCGGTCGTCGTTCTCGGGGGCGCCCACCAGGAGCTCCGGGCGCCCGTCCCCGTCCAGGTCGGTGCCGGTGGCGATCGCGCGGCCGGCTTCGTCGCCGGTGTTGGCGCCCTCCCAGTAGGCGACCTGGACCCCCGCCAGGTCGACGGCGCCGGTGAGCGGCCCCCGGACCAGCAGCACCCCGCCGGCGTCCGGCGTGCTGGTCTCCATGCCGAGCGCCCCGACCAACACGTCGTCCACCCCGTCGCCCGTGGCGTCGCCGACGGCCGCGATCCCGAGCCCCAGCCGATCCCCGTCGAGCCGGCCGATGAGCGTGGCGTCGGCGTCGGTCAGCGCGCAGTCCGTCTCGCTGCCATCGCAGTCCTGGTCGATGCTGTCGCCACACACCTCGAACGCGCCGGGGTAGATCGAGGTGTCGTCGTCGTCGCAGTCGTCGCCCACCGCGTCGTCGTAGGCGCCGTACGCGCTGCACGCGCACACGTTGTCGGCGCCGTACCCGTCGCCGTCGACGTCGTCGTACCAGTCCACGCAGGACAACGCGTCGAGCTCGTTGGGCTCGCCGTCGCAGTCGTCGTCGGCAGTGGTGGCGCACGTCTCGGGCGCGCCGGGAAAGATGGTCCGCGCGGTGTCGTCGCAGTCGGTGGCATCCGACACGTACCCGAAGAGGTCTTCGCAGTCGTCCACCGGCGCGTCGGGATCGCCGAAGCCGTCGCCGTCGGCGTCGGTGTACCAGGTGGTCGCGTCGGTGGCGCCCACGTCGACCTCGCCGTCGCAGTCGTCGTCGGTCTCGTTGCACACCTCTTCGGCGCCCGGGAAGACGGCGGCGTCGCCGTCGTCGCACTCGGTGCACGCGGAGTAGCCGTCGCCGTCGGCGTCGTCGGCCCCGGTGTAGCCGTCGCAGTTCAGGTCGAGGCCGGCCACGCACGCGCTCTCGTCGGCGCTCGGGTGGATGGTGTCGTTGTGGTCGTCGCAGTCGCCGGGCCACCGTGCATAGCCCTCGGGGACCTCGCAGGACTCGGTGGTGACCGCCAGCTCGCCCCAGCCGTCTTCGTCGGCGTCTTCGTACCAGGTGCGCCGGTCGGTCGCGGTGGTGTCGGCGTCGCCGTCGCAGTCGTCGTCGAACCCGTTGCACACCTCTGGCGCGCCCGGGAAGATGAGCGGGTCGGCGTCGTTGCAGTCCTCGGTGATGGACACGTGGTCGCGCGGCATGTCGCAGGTCCACACCGGCTCGACGAGCGCGCCGTAGCCGTCGCCGTCGAGGTCGGGGTACCCGTTGGCGCCGCCGGCCGCCCAGTCGTCCAGGTCGTCGGCGAACAGGTCGCAGTCTTCGTCGACGTCGGCGTCGTCGCACACCTCGGGGGCGCGGGGCGACACGTCGTCCCGGGTGTCGTCGCAATCCTCGGCGTTGCCGACGTGCCCGACCGGCGCCTCGCACGACAGCACCGGCTCGCCGGCGCCGTAGCCGTCGTCGTCGGTGTCGGGCCACCACGACAGGCGGTCGCCGGCGTTCTCCTCCATCGTGAGGCCGTCGCAGTCGTGGTCCTTGCCGTCGCACCACTCCGGCGCGCCCGGGTAGATCGACGGGTCGGAGCCGCCGCAGTCCTGGTCGTCCTGGGTCCAGCCGGCGACCTCGCCGCACAGGGTCGTGGTCCACGTCGGGTCGCCGTAGGCGTCGCCGTCCTGGTCGCGGAACCACGTGCTGGAGTCGAGCCCTTCGTCGACCGCCGCGTCGCAGTCGTTGTCGACCTGATCGCACAGCTCGGGCAGGCCGGCGCCGACCGTGGCGTCGTTGGGGTCGCAGTCGTCGGGGTCGAGCAGGCCGTCGCCGTCGGCGTCGCCGGGGGGGGTGTAGGTGGTGTCGGAGTCGCCCGTGTCTTCCGACGAACACGCCACGCACAGGAACAGCAGGGCGAACAGCCGCATCGACCCCACCATAGCCCGCCTCGGCCGCGGCCGCGCTATACTCCCCCCGGGAGCGGCCATGGCCAGAGATCGTGCCAGCACCATCAATCGCCTGGCGAGCCGGGCCGAAAAGCCGGGCCTCCAGCGTAGGCAGGTCGCCGGCGGCGGCGAGGTGTTCACCGGTGCGCTCGCGTCGCGCTCCCTCGAGGCGGTGGGCGCCCGCGCGATGACGGTCGACCGCAGCATCATCGTGGCCGAGGACTTCGACCCCAACAAGCCGGAAGACGCGGCGTTGTTCGCCCACGAGCAATACCACTTGGAGCACTCGGGTGGCGAAGGCCACAACTCCGGCCACGACCAGGAAGAGTCCGAAGCGCGCGCGGTCGAGCGCATGGTGCTCCACCGCAGCCGCACCGGCGGCCCGGAGATGCACGAAGCGGCCCACACCAGCGCGCCGGGCGGGGCCCCCACGGGGTCGGCGGGCGCGGGCCACGAGCGGCCGGGCGACACCGAGGGCGGCGGCGGGGCCGACGTCGGCTACCGCGCGCTCCTGGCCCAGGGCCTCTCCCACCAGGAGATCGTCGACAAGATGGCGCGCGAGGCGCTAATGGGCCTGGAGAACGCCCGCGATCAGCGGTCCAACCGCTGGGGCGACAAGAAGGCGTTCAGCTAGGGTCGGGGGGCCGCGGCGCGACCGTCCCGAAGGCGGCGCTCCCTCCCCGCGGCCCGCGGCGCCGTCGAGCTTCTGCCGCCGTCAGGACGGGCCTGAGGCGCCGCCCAGGCTGCGCCGGGCTTCGTCGACGAGGGCGGGAATCGCGACCTCGACGGGGGTGCGGGCCTGGATTCCGAGCGATGCCGCGGCCTCGCCCGTCATCGCGTACCGCCGGTCGTGACCGGGACGATCGGCCACGAACGCCACGAGCGCGCGGGGGGCGGCGGCGGCGGCGAGCACCGCTTCGGCCAGGGCGAGGTTGGTCCGGGCGCCGGCGCCGGGCAGGTTCCACACGCTGCCCTCCGGGGCCCGCGCGGCGAGGCACAAGAGCGCGCTGCAGAGCTCCTCGACCGCGAGCCAATCGCGCTGGTGGAGGCCGTCGCCGTAGAGCGGCAACGGCGCGCCGCGGACGGCCGCGCGCGCGAGCACCGGGAGCAGCTTCTCGGGGTACTGGCCGGTGCCGAAGACGTTGGCCGGCCGGGCGACGACCGCGGGGAAGCCGAAGCTGCGGACCGCGGCGGCGACGAGGTGATCGGCCCCGGCCTTGCTGGCCGCGTACGGTGAACCGGGGCGGAACGCCGCCGATTCGTCGACCGCGCCGTGGGCGATGGAGCCGTAGACCTCGTCGGTCGACACGTGCAGGAACCGGGCCACGCCGTGCGCCCGCGAGCGGTCGATCAGGACCTGGGTACCGAGCACGTTGGTGTGGACGAACCGGGCCGGGTCGCGGAGGCTGCGATCGACGTGGGACTCGGCGGCCAGGTGCACGACCAGGTCGATGCCACCGAGCGCGTCGGCGGCGCGGTCGAACGCCGTGGGGTCGGCCACGTCGCCCACCACGAGGTGCGCCAGGCCGGCGATCCGGGCGGGGTCGGCCGCGTAGGTGAGGGCGTCGAGCACGGCGACGGTGTCGGCCGGGTGGTGGGCGGCCCACGCCCGGACGAGGTGGTGGCCGATGAAGCCGCAGCCCCCGGTGACGAGTACCTTCATCGGCGCGTGTCCCCGCTGTGGGCTACCCTGTCCGCGTGATGCGACCCACCCGCGGCGTGGTCCTGGCCGGCGGCTCCGGGAGCCGACTGCACCCGCTGACCAAGACCACGAACAAGCACCTGCTCCCCGTCGGCGACGTGCCGATGGTGTACCACCCGGTTCGCCGGCTCGTCGAGGCGGGCATCGACGACATCCTGGTGGTCACCGGCGTGCACCACTTCGGGGCCTTGGTGAGCCAGCTCGGCTCGGGGGCCGAGTTCGGGTGCCGCTTCACCTACAAGGTGCAGGACCGGGCCGGCGGCATCGCCGAGGCGCTGGGCCTCGCCGAAGACTTCGCGCAGGGGCGGCACCTGGCGGTGGTGTTGGGGGACAACGTCTTCGAAGCCGCGCTCGGCCCGGTGCTCGCCCGGTGGGAGGCCCTCGGCACCGCGGCCCACCTGCTCCTGAAGGAGGTGGCCGACCCCGAACGGTACGGGGTGGCCCGCTTCGTACAGGGGCGACTGGTGGCGGTGGAGGAGAAGCCGGCGGCGCCGCCGTCGCGGTTCGCCGTGACCGGGGTGTACTTCTACGACGCGCAGGTGTTCGACATCATCCGCACGCTCACGCCCTCGGCGCGCGGCGAGCTCGAGATCAGCGAGGTGAACACCCGCTACGTCGCGGCGGGGAGCGCGAGCTGGGAGGAGCTCCGGGGGTACTGGTCGGACGCCGGCACCCACGAGAGTTACCGCCACGCCAACGCGCTGGTCAGTGGCCACGGCCCAGCCGGTACAGATCGATGACCACGTCGCGCGCGCCCTTCCCCCGCAGGTGGGCCGAGTAGCGGCGCGTTCGCCGGGCCACGGTGCCGGCGGCCACCAACCCGGACAGCTCGTGGCGAACCGCGTCGCAGAGGGCGCGCTCGGCCCGGATCGGCTCGGCGTCGGCGGTGCCGAGCCAGGTCTGGACCACCTCCGGCGCCAGGCGCGCGCGGACCTCGACCACCGACCACCCGCCCCCGAGTCGGGTCCGCACCGCCTCGGCGAGCGTGCGCGGGCGCAGGGCGTGGAGCACGGCGTCGTGGAGCACGATTTTTTTCTGTAGCCTCGCTCAAGACCTCCCGCCGCCGGCCGAAGGGCCGATCATGTCCCTTCCGGACCCCGGACCCTGGTCCCCTCGGCGCGCAGTGGCCCTGCTCGTCGCGGCGGGCTGGATCGGCTCGGTGCTGGCCGCGTGGGTGCTCTTGCACATGACGTTCGTCGACGCGGCCGCGCGGCGGGACTCCTGGGAGGTGCAGCAACGCCTGGACCGGGTGGCGGACGTGCTGGACCTGCGGTTGCGGTCGATCGACGCGAGGGCGGTCGAGGCGGCCGCGGTGCCTTCGGTGCGGGCGTGGGTCGATGCGGGGGCGTCGGAGGCCCCGGAGGCGGTCAAGGTGGCGCTCGCCCGCCCGGAGGGGATGAGCTTCGTCGGCCTGTTGGGGCCCACCGGGGCGTGGCTCCACCGCGACGCCGCGCCCGACGCACCGGAGCTCGGCACCCCCACGAACGAGGGGACACGCGTGGTCGACGCGGGCGGCGATCGCTGGGTCGTCGGCGCCCACCGCTCCGCCGGCGGCTGGGTCGTCGTCGCCGCGCCGCTCTGGGACCTCACGCCGTTCGCCGGGCACCTGGGGCTGAAGGTCAGCCTCACCGAGGGCGGCGATTCGCTCCTGCGGCCGACGGAGGTGCGCGTGGTGGGTCCCGAAGCGCTGCAGGCGTCGCGGACCCTCGCCCTGCCCGGCGGCGGGACGATGAGCCTGGTGGGCGTTGCCGGCCGCCCGATGGCGAAGGCCGGGTTGCAGACGTTCCGGGTGCTCTTCGTCGGCTTCGCGGTGGTGCTCGCCGGTGCGTCGCTGGTGGTGATGCGCCTGTTGCCCCGGGTGCTGCACCGCGAGAGCGACCGGCTCTACTCGGAGTTCGTCGACCGGACCGGCGAGGGCATCGTCCTGGTGGAGCCCGACACGCTCGCCATCCTCCAGGCCAACACGGCGGTCGCGACGCTGCTGGGGCGCTCCTCCGCGGACCTGTGCGCGCTGACGCTCCCCGAAGCGCTGCCGATGTCCCCCGCGGCGGTGATCACGCTGCGCGGCCTCTTGGGCAAGGCCAACGTGTCGCTCGGCGAGGTGCCCTACGCCGACGCCACGCGCACCCGGCACATCGAGATCACCGCGAGCCAGATGACGTGGCGCGACGCGTTCGTGGTGTGCGTCGTGCTCCGGGACGTCACGGCACGCCACGCCGAAGCCGAGCGCAACCGCCACATGGCGTGGCACGACCCCCTGACCGGCCTCCCCAACCGGGCGGCGTTCCAGGAGCGCCTGCGCCTGGCGATGACCCACGCGCGCCGCCGCTCGGAGATGCTCGGGGTGGCGTTCGTGGACGTCGACCAGTTCAAGAGCATCAACGACGCGGTGGGCCACGACATGGCCGACCGCCTCCTCGTCGATGTCGCCTCGCGGCTGCGCGATGCAGTGCGGGGTGGCGATGCGGTCGCGCGGCAGGGCGGCGACGAGTTCCTGCTCCTGTTCACCGACCTCAAGGCGCGGGAAGACCTGGCGGTGCTCGCCGAGCGGGTGCTCGCGGGGTTCCGCACGCCGTTCACGATCGAGGGCCGGGAGTTCACCCTGACCGCGAGCGTGGGCCTGGCGTTGTTCCCGGACGACGGGGTCGAGGCCGCCGACCTGGTCAAGCACGCGGACGTCGCGATGTTCCAGGCCAAGGACGCCGGCCGTGACGGGTGGCAGCTCTACGACGGGCGTATGCGGGCCCGGACCGCCAACCTCGCCGACACCCGCGCCCGCTTGTCGCACGCGTTGGAGCGCAACGAGCTGCTCCTGCACTTCCAGCCGCAGGTCGACCTGCGGACGGGCCGGTTGATCGGCGCCGAAGCGCTGCTCCGGTGGATGTGCGACGGGCGCCTGGTGCCCCCCGGGGAGTTCATCCCGCTCGCCGAGCAGACCGGGCTCATCGCGCCCATCGGCTCGTGGGTCATCGCCGAGGCGTGCCGGCACGCCAAGTCCTGGCAGGACCAGGGCCTGCCGCCGGTGCGGGTCGCGGTGAACCTGTCCGCGCGGCAGTTCTTCAACGCCGACGTCACCCACGCGGTCGACCGTGCGCTCGCCGAGACCGGGCTCGCGCCCGAGTGGCTCGAGGTCGAGATCACCGAGTCGCTCGCGATGAAGAACACCGAGACTGCGTCGCGTGTGCTCACCCAGCTGCGCGATCGGGGGGTCACCGTCGCCCTGGACGACTTCGGCACCGGCTACAGCTCGTTGGCGTACCTGCGCCAGTTCCCGATCGACCGACTGAAGCTCGACCGGGCCTTCCTGGCCGGAGCCACCAACGACGTGGAGCAGCGCGCTCTGGTCGGCGCGATCATCGGCCTGGCGCACGCCATCCGGATGGAGGTCGTGGCCGAGGGCATCGAGACGCTCGAGCAGCTCGAGCTCCTCGACCGCGACGGGTGCGACATCGGCCAGGGTTTCGGCCTGTCGCGACCGCTCGCTGCTGACGCGTTCACGGCCCTGCTCGCCGAAGACGCGCCGCTCTTGGAGCGCCTGCGGGTCAGTCGCGTCGCCTGATCGTCGTGGCCGGTTCGGCGGACCGTGTGACATTGTGCTCCGATGCCCCAGTCTCCCGCCCTCGCCGGATGCGGTGTCGGCGCGCTCACCGGCGCGCTGCGGGCCGCGGGCGTGCGAGGGATGGGCGGTCCGATCGACGAAGCCGAGGTGTTCGCGTCCCTGGGGGGCATCGGCTTCCACTACCGCGTCGGGGGCCACACGCCGACGGCGCGGGTGCTGCTCGACGGTACAGCGGCGGGCCTCGACACGCGCACCGAGCACGTGGTGCGCACGGTGCAGCGGCTGGGGGCCCGGGCCGAGCTGCGCGCGTGGGCCGACGAGGGTGCGCTGGCCGCGTGGCTCGCGGCGAACGCGTCGGCCGCCACGCCCGTGGTCACCTGGCTCGACCGGGGCTCGGTGCCCTACGACCCGCTCCCCCGGGGCTACCAGCGGGCCTTCGCCCACCCGGTGCTCGTGGTCGGGGCCGACGCCGACGAGGTGCGGCTCGTCGACCGCTCCCTGGCGATCGTCTCGGTGGACTGGCTCCGCCTCCGCGTGAGTTGGTCGCAGTGCACCATCGAGCCGCCCACGACGCTGCGCGTGCTCGGCGGCGCGGTGCGCGGGGAGGCCGGTCCGGCGCTCGTGGCCGAGGCGCTCGCCGACGGCCTCCGGCGCCTCCTCGACACGCCGATTGGGGGGTCGGGGGTTGCGGGAATCCGGACCTTGGCTTCGCGGATCCGCGCGCCGGGGCGCCCGTCGGGCTGGCGGTGGGTTTTTCCGCGGGGCGCCGCTTTGTTGAATGCCCACGCCGCACTGTACCGATTTGTCGAGGAAGGGGCAGGGGTGGGACTGGGCCGTGCCCGGTTCGCGGATGCGCTGCAGACGCTGGGAGAGAGCACCGGGCGGCCCGCATTGGTGGCGCATGCCACGCGGTGGCGGGAACGGGCGGCGGCGTGGAGCGCCGTGGCGGTGGAGGCCCTGCCTGAAGATATTCCGGCGTTGTACGAGGTGAGGCTCCTGCTCGCGGCGCGGGCTCGGGCGTGGCGCGCCGAGGGTCTGGGCGCCAGCGCGCTCCTGGGCGAGATCTCGCGGCGACTCGCCGAGATCACCCGCCAGAGCGAGGTCGATTTTCCAGTCGATCCCCCAACATTGGCATTCCGACACGCGGCTCTGGCCACCTCCGTGGCCAAACTTGCGGATGCAGAGGCCGAGCTCGGGCAGGGCACGCTGTCAGAATTGGTGCGGGCCCCGCTCGCCCAATTCTGACAATGGGTTAGCGCAGGGCCTCCCCACACTGGAGCCTACTCAATGCCCCGTCCGCCCGTCGATCACAAGCTCGTCCACCTCAAGCACAAGCTCGGCGTCGTCGCCGATGACATCATCGCGAAGGAGGCGGGCGTGTCCCGCTCGGCGGTGGTGAACTACCGCAAGCGGATGGGCATCGCGGCGTACGAAGGCTACAAGTTCGTGCCCGGCCAGGCGCCGCGCCCGGTGGAGGCCGCCCCGGCGGTCAAGGCCCCGGCCGCGAAGGCGAAGCAACCGGCGGCGCCGGTGGCGGCGGCGAAGGCGCCGGTGGCGGCGGCCCCTGCGGCCGACGCGCCCCCGCGCCGCGGTCCGGGTC
>SXOM01000634.1 GCA_005776735.1 Pseudomonadota bacterium | reverse complement strand
GTACCGCCGCGGCGGCGCCGCGCCCGGGGGGCCGGCGTGACGACGGAGCAGGAGCCGGTCGAGCTCGGGCCCGACGACGCCCCGCCGCCGTGGCCGCAGCGCGCGCGGGTGCTCGGCGAGCTCGGCGTCCTGTGGCTCGTCACCCTCCTGGCCATCCGGCTCGTCACCATCGTGCAGGCGTGGATCCCGGCGTTCGGCGTGGCCGGATTCCAGTTGCGGGACCTGGTGCTCGCGGCGGTGCCGTTCTGCTTCATCTACGCGCCGGTCTACCTGTGCCAGTGGCGCGGCGCGGACAGCTACGCCTACCGGGTCGCCATCCCGGCGCTCGACGACCGCGACGCGTGGCGCCGCGCCGGGAGCCTGGCGGGGGCGATCATCCTCCTCACCCTGGTGCCCTACGTGGTGGGTTTCCACCTGTACCAGAACTTCGCCGCCGCCCTCTTGGACGCGACCGGCCGCATCCGCGACGCCGACGACGTCGCGCGCCTGGTGGGCCACCTCGCCCGCCTCGACTTCCTCGGACCCGACCCGTGGCGCACCCTCACGACCACGCTGCAACCCCGGTGGCGCCTGCCCGAAGACGCCGCGCTCCTGCTGCCGTACCACCTGTTCTACGTCGCGCTCCCCGAGGAGTTCTTCTACCGCGGCTACTTCCAGACCCGGCTCAACGAGGTGTTCCCGCGGCGCTGGCGGGTCTTCGGCGCGCAGCTCGGGCCGGGCCTCGTGATCGCCTCGCTCTTCTTCGCGTTCGGTCACTCACTGGTCACGCTGCGGTGGTGGCACTTCGCCACGTTCTTCCCGGGGTTGGTCTTCGGCTGGATGCGCGAACGCACCGGCGGGACCGCCGCGGGCGCGCTGTTCCACGCGTACGCGAACATCAGCGTGAGCCTGCTGAACGCGGCCTGGCTCGGCTAGGACGGCGGCGAGCCCGGTCAGCGCGCCAACATCTGGAGGCCGCGGATCCGGGCGTCGACGTCGGCCCGGCGGAACGTCGGCGCGAGGTCACGCAGCTCCTCGAGCAGCCGCAGCGCGGACCGGTGCTTTTGCGTGGCGGTGTACAGCCCGGCGAGGTCGAAGAGCGCTTCGGGGTAGGCGGCGTCGCGGTCGGAGGCGTCGTTGGTCGCTTCGCGCAACACCTCGAGCGCCCCCGCCACGTCGGCCTGGGCGCGCAGGCACTGCGCTTCGACCACCCGCGCGCCGAGGCCCTGCATCCCGCGCACGAGCGCGAGCGCCTCGGACGACTGGCCGACCGAGGCCAGGGCGCGTGCGTGCTCGAGCTCGTCCCCTGCCGCTTCGTCGTCACGGCCCAACGCTTCGGGCTCCACCTCGGCGAAGGTGCCCTCGTCGGGCTCGGCGAACGTCGGCTCGGCCGCACGAACCGGGGCCGCCCGCGCCGCGGTGCGCATCGCGGCGATCTTGGCGAGCACGGCGTCGTTGAGCGGGTCCTCGGCGAGCGCCTCGCGCCAGGCCAGGAGCGCACCCGCGAGGTCGCCTTGGGCCTGCAGGCGGTCGCCGCGCGCTTCGGCGTCCTCCGGACCCCGCGCCGGCGGTTCGGTGGCCGGGTCTTCGTCGTCTTCGATCAGGTCGTCGTCGACCAACGCCGCGCCCTCGACCGGATCGGGCGTGCGGTCCACCCCGCGCAAGAGGGCCATCCGATCGAGCACCGCCGACGCCTCGGCACCCGCGCGGGGGACGATGCGCTCCATGTAGGGGAGCGCGTCGGCGACGCGGGCCTGCGACACGATCGCTTCGGCGAGCGCGGCCAGCATGGACAGGTCGTCGCCGCCCTGGAGCGCCTCGCGCAGCTCGCGCTCGGCGCGGTCGGCCATGCCGAACCGGACGAAACACTCCGCGCGCACCACCACACGCAGCGCGGCCTCGGTGTCCGGCGCGCAAGCGCGCAGGCCGGTGAGCTTGCGGTCCAGGCGGCCCAGGCGGTCCTCGGCCGCGGTGAGCCGCCCGCGCACCTCGGCGTCGTCGGGCGCCAACGCCGAGGCACGCCGCAGCGCGTCGGCTTCGGCGGGGGCGTCGTTGCGATCCGCACCCACGCGCGCCAGCTCCATCAGCACCTTGAGCGCCCGGTCGGGCTGGCCGACGCCTTCGAACGCGCGCGCGAGCAGGTCGAGCGTACGCGGCTCCTTCGGGGCCTTCAGGAACGCCACTTGGAGCGCCTGGAGCGCCCGCTTGTGTTCGCCCTGCATCACGCGACCCGCGGCAGCGTCGAGGAGCAGGCCCAGGTCTTCGGGCTGCGACTTGAGCGCGAGCTCCGCGATGCGCGCGACTTCGTCGGTGCGACCGCGCCGCCGGAACTCTTCGATCACCTCGGCGTAGGCCGCCCCGGCGCCGGCCACGTCGGCCCCGGTCTCGAGCAGCTCGGCCACCCGCAATCGCAACGTGAGGTCTTGGGGTGCGGTCTCGGCGATGCGCCGGGCCGCCTTGGCCGCCAGCAGGGGCTTTCCCAAGCTGGACCACCCCCGCAGGGCCCCTTCGAAGCACGCGCGCGCGTCGCTCTGGTAGGCGCCGGCGAGGTAGCAGTCGCCGAGGTCGAGCTGCAACTGCGGGTCGTCCGGACGGAGGGCCGCGAGTTGTTTGAGCACCGCCACCGCGGCGCGGTGCGAGCCTTCCTTGAGCAACGACTCCGCGACCTCGCGCAGGTGGCGCTCGGCGTCCTGGTTCTTGCCCTGGCGAAGGTAGATCTCACCGACCTTCTGGCGGATACGCCGGTCCTTCGGGTCGAGCCGCAGGATGCTCAGGTAGGCGCGGAGCGCCCCGTCAACGCTGCCGCGGTTGAGCTGCTGGAGCGCTTCCTGCTCGAGTCGTTGACGTTCGTTGCTCACGGCTCGTTACCCCGGTCGGTTCTTCAGCCATTCGTCGATGAAGCGGGTGTGGAATCGCACCGTGGAGAATGCAGGATCCGCCAGGAGGAGCTTCTGGAGGGGAAGCGAGGTGCGGATCCCTTCTACCACGACCTCGTCCAAGGCCCCGAGCAGCTTTCGGATCGCCGTCTCCCGATCGGGACCGTACGCGATGATCTTGGCCGCGAGGCTGTCGTAGTACGGCTGCACCATCGCGCCTTCGTGCACGGCGCTGTCCACGCGGATGCCCGGCCCGCCCGGCGCGTGGAAGCCGGTGATCCGCCCGGGGCTGGGCGTGAACTTCCACGGGTCCTCGGCGTTGACCCGCACCTCGATCGCGTGCCCGCGCAGGCGCACTTCGCTCTGCGCAAACGGCATCGGCTCTCCAGCCGCGAGTCGGATCTGGAGCTGCACCAGGTCGATGCCGGTGACCATCTCGGT
>SXOM01000098.1 GCA_005776735.1 Pseudomonadota bacterium | reverse complement strand
GTCGGGCACCTCGTTGCCGTCGTCGTCGATGAGCGCGCAGCCGGCCTGGCGACACCCTTCGCAGATGCCGGCCACGACCGCCTCGGCCTCGGTGGGGTCGAGCTTGCCGGTGGCGAAGTAGTCGAGGACGAAGAGCGGCTCCGCCCCGCACACCGCCACGTCGTTCACACACCTCGCCACCAGGTCGATCCCGAGGGTGTGCGGGTTCTGGAGCTGCTGGGCCAACAGGAGCTTGGTGCCGACCCCGTCGGTGCCGGCGACCAGGAGCGGCTCCTTGTAGCGGGACGGCACCTGGAACATGCCGCCGAAACCGCCGATGTCGCCCACCACGCCGTCGCGGTAGGTGCTGCGCACGTGCTTGCCGATGCGGTCGACCACCTCGTCGCCCGCTTCGATGTCCACTCCGGCGTCCCGGTAGGCGTCGCTCTTCATGGCGCGCGGCTAACCCGCGGCGCGGTCAGAGCGCGGCGGGAGTGACCGCGGTGATGAACGCGGGCTCGGAACCCATGCCCGCGTTGTCGTACAGCACCACGCCGAAGTCGTACTCGGTCTCGAAGTCGAGCGGATCGCCGGTGACGCCGAGCAGCACACCGAAGCTGCCGGAGTGGCCGTCGCACGGGTCGACCGGGTTGCCGCCGTCGTCTTCGACCGCGGTGGGGTCGAGCCCGAAGTCGGCCGCGCCCGAGGTGTCGACCGTGCCGTCGAGCTCGGCGTCGTACCAGATGTCCATCGCGAGCACGTGGGCGTCGCCGTCGTCGTCGCTGTACTCGGCCATCAGCTGGATGGTGGGCTGCTCGTCGTCGCCACCTTCGCCGCTGATGACCGGGCCTTCCTCGGCCGAGAAGTCCTCGATGACCGGCGCGGTGCCCTCGCACACCTCGTTGTCGCCCGAGCCCGAGTCGAGCGTGCCGTTGTCGTCGCCGGTGTCCTTCCCGGAGTCGCAGGCCAGCGCAAGGAGGGCGAAGAAGCAGGTCGGTCGCATCGAGGTCTCCGTCGTGGCCGCTACCGTACCACGAGGGCGGGCCCGACGCGATGGTGGCGGCGCCTCCAGGTTATGCGCCCGGCGTGGTGAACAAGCCGACCTCCCCGTTGCGCGCCTGGCGCGCGTTGCGCGACCAGCTCGGCAGCTTGCGCCACGTCTACGCAGGCAACAACCAGATCGTCCGGCGCGACGACTTCGCGAGCTTCGACGAGACGGTGCTCTTGCTCCACGGCTTCTTCCAGACCCGCAACGTCTGGGAGGTGATGGAGGATCGCCTCCGCTACGACGGCTTCGGCGTCTTCTCGTTCGATCTCGGGGGGATGCTCGGGCTCAACACGCGCCGTCCGCAGGACCTCGCCGAGCAGGTGGCCGAGAAGCTCGAGCGGATCTGCCAGCGCACCGGTCTCCGCAGTTTCCACATCATCGGACACAGCAAGGGCGGTCTGATTGCTCGAGAGTACGTTCAGCACCTGGGCGGCGGCCCGCGGGTCAAGTCGGTGCTCACCCTGGGCACCCCGCACCACGGCACGCCCACGGCGGCCATCGGCGTCACCCTGATGGGCATGGGCCTGTTGTCCCGTTCGCCGTGGGACCTGTTGCCCAACAGCGCCTTCGTCCAGAAGCTCAAGGCCGACGTCTTTCCGGCCGACGTGCCGCTGGTCAGCGTCCACAGTCGGCACGACGTGGTGTGCCCGTGGTGGTCGAGTGTGCTCGTGCCCAAGCCGGGCGAGAGCTCGCTGAAGAACCGCCCCGTCCAGGGCGTCGGCCACACCGCGCTCACGTACGATCCGGGCGTTTACGTGATGATCCGCCAGGAGCTCCGCGAGGCCGCGGCCCTGTACCCCCAACGCCCGGCCGAACGCCGGCGGTAGGGGGCGCACTGTGGGGGTGGGCGCTGCGCCGCGACCGGCCGCTCGTCGGGCCGAGGCTGGCGCGCAGCGCACGCGATACGTGGGCGGGACTCCCCGGTGTCGCATGGCGCGCCTCAGCCGCTTCTTCGAGACCTTCCACGACGCCGACGGTGTCGAGAAGATGCGCGTGTTCATCGACGGGCACGCGCTCATGCGTTTTGCCGCGACGAACAAGGGCCTGGCCTTCTCCGAGGCGGAGCGGGTGGAGTTCGGGTTGGACGGGCTCTTGCCGCCCCAGGTGCTCAACCTGCAGGAGCAGGTCGAGCGCACCTACGCCCAGTACTCGCGCGAAGCGACGCCCATCGCACGCTACCAGTACCTGCGGGGGCTGCAGGAGCGCAACGAGCTGCTCTTCTACGCGGTGATCGACGCCCACCTCGCGGAGATGATGCCGATCATCTACACGCCGACCGTCGGCGACGCGGTCAAGCAGTTCTCGTCGATGTACCAGGTGGCGCGTGGCCTCTCGTTGTCGCCGGCGAACATCGGGCGTGCCAAGGAGGCGGTGCAGAACGGCTTCTACGACGACGTCCGCATGATCGTCGCCACCGACTCGAGCGCGATCCTCGGCATCGGCGACCAGGGGTACGGCGGCCTGGCCATCCCGATCGGCACGCTCGCGCTCTACACGGCCGGGGGCGGGGTGAGCCCTTACCGCACGTTGCCCGTGGCGCTGGACGTGGGCACCGACCGTGCCGATCTGCGGGAGAGCCCGGTGTACGTCGGCGTTCCCCAGCCGCGCCTGAAGGGCGAAGCCTACCTCGCGTTCATGGACCAGTTCGTCGACGCGATCAAGGCCCGGTTCCCGCGCGCCATCCTCCAGTGGGAGGACCTCTCCAAGGACACGGCGTTCACGGTGCTCGCCCGGTACCGCAAGCGCATCGCTTCGTTCAACGACGACGTGCAGGGCACTGGCGCGGTGGCGCTCGCCGGTGTCATCAGCGCGTGTCGCCTGCGCGGCGAACGCCTGCGCGACCAGCGCGTCGTCGTGTACGGCGCGGGGGCGGGCGGCGGGGGTGTGGCCATGGCCATGCGCGATGGGCTCGTCCGCGACGGGCTCTCGCTCCAGGAGGCCTATGCGCGGGTCTTCGTCCTCGACAGCAAGGGCCTGTTGACCGACGACCGCCCGATGGAGGACTACAAGCGCCCCTTCGCCAAGGCCGCGGCGTCGGTGGCCGGGTGGAGCGCGACGGGGCGCGCGCCCGATCTCGAGGAGACCCTCCGCAACAGCGGCGCCACCGTGTTGTTGGGGCTCTCCGGACAGCCGGGCACGTTCACCGAGGCGCACGCCCGCGCCCTGATGGCGAACACCGCGCGACCGGTCATCTTCGCCCTGTCCAACCCGACCACGTCCTGCGAAGCCACCCCCGAGGAGCTGTTGCGGTGGAGTGATGGCATGGCCATCGTCGCGACCGGCAGCCCGTTCGGGCCGGTGCGGCTCGGGGGAGGGGAGCCGGTCGAGATCGGCCAGGGGAACAACGCGTTCATCTTCCCGGGGCTCGGGATGGGGGCGGTGCTCGCCAACGCGTCCGAGGTCACCGACGGCATGGTGGCGGCCGCTTCGGAGGCGCTCGCCCGCTACACGGCCGAGCACCACCTCGCCGACGGGCTCGTGTACCCGCCGATCTCGGCGTTGCAGGAGGTGTCGATCCAGGTGGCGACGGCGGTCATCCACCAGGCCTTCGCCGACGGGGTGGCTACGACGCGCAACTTCGCGCCGATGCAGGCTGAAGATTGGGTTCGGCGGCACTTCTGGCGGCCGCGCTACCTCCCGTTCGTCCGCGGGACGGGCGCGTGAACGAACCGGCGGCGCTCCGGCCTGCAGCCACGATCGTCCTGTTGCGGGAGGGCAACCGCGGGCCCGAGGTGTGGTTGATGGAGCGGGCGCGGAGCGTCGGCTTCATGCCGTCCGCGTGGGTCTTCCCCGGTGGCCGGGTCGACCCGGCCGACCACGACGCGCCGACGGTGGGTGGCGACTTCGCCGTGGCGCCGGCGGAGTTCTGGGTGGCCGCGCTCCGGGAGCTGTCCGAAGAAGCCGGGGTGGTGCTGCGGGACGGCCCCGCGTGGGACCTGCGCGGGGTGCGCGTGTGGGCGCGGTGGATCACCCCCGAGGTGGAGCCGCGCCGCTTCGACACGTGGTTCTTCGCGGCGCGCCTGCCCGAAGGCGCGACGCCGGTGGTCGACGGCCAGGAGGCCACGCGCGGGGGGTGGTACCGGCCGGCCGACGCGGTCGCGTTCGCGCAGGCGGGCGAGCTGCCGGTGGCGCCGCCGACCCTGCGCACCCTGCAGGAGCTGCTTCCGCACCCGAGCGTGGGCGCAGTGCTCGCAGCACCACGGCGTACACCGCCCATCATGCCGAAGTTCCAGCAGTCCGGGGGCGCGACGTTCGTGCTGCTCCCGGGCGACCCCGACCACCCCTCGCCGGACGCGGTGGAGCCGCCGTGGCGCTACGAGTTCGCCGCCGGGCGGTGGTGGGCGCGGGGCTGAGCGCGCGGCACCCGGCTCACCGGGGCTTGCCGCCCACCGTCGAGATCGTGGACGGGTCGCGCGCCATGCGCCGCAGGTCGACGAGCTGGCCGGGCGACAGCTCGAGCCGGTACGTCGCGCTGAGCGGCAGCACCCGGATTGCACTGGCCGGCGCCTGCACGACCAACGATTCGTAGCGCAGCAGCGCGGTGATGGCGCCGGTGCTGGGGAGGGGGCGGCCATCGCTGGAGAGGGTGAGCACGCCCGACGCGAGCTGGGAGTGTACGTCGTAGCTGAAGGCCTGCTCGGACCGCCACGTGACCTGGAGGTAGGTGCGCCCGGGGGTGGGGCTCGCCAGCCAGGTGGGATCGTCGTCGACGCGGGCGGGCGTGCCGGGCGCCACGCTGGGCGGCGCTTCGACGCGCGGCCGGGCCGGCGCCACCGAAGCGGCCGGCGCCACCGAGC
>SXOM01000009.1 GCA_005776735.1 Pseudomonadota bacterium | reverse complement strand
GCAGAGCCCTGGACCGCCGACGGCGTCGCGGCGGGGCTCGGCGCGACGGTGAGCGGGGCCGCAGGCGCGGCGTCGGCCAGCGGCGCCGCCGCCGGGGGGGTGTCGTCGGGGACGGGACCCCCCACGGGGTCGGGCGCCCGGAGGACGAAGGCGCCGGCGAGCGCCGCCGGGACGAGCGCGGCGGCCGGCAACCACGCGCGCAGCCGCTCCCACCAGCTCGGGCGGGGCTCGAGCGCCTCGGGCATCGGCATGCGCTGGAACTGTTGGCGTGCCTGTACCTGGTGGCCGAGGCGCGAAGCGCAGAGCGCGCAGCCCGCCAGGTGTTTGCGGAGCTGGCCCTCCTCGGCGGCGTCGAGCTCGCCGAGGCGGAGCTGGTGGAGCTTCAGGGTGTGGATGTGGCTCATTCGTTCCTCCGCGCGGCGCCCTTGACGGCGGCGATTCGTTTTCGGACGGCGGCCGCGGAAAGGCCGACCATCTCGCCCACCTCGTCGTGGGTCATGCCGTCGACGTAGTGGTAGACCAGGCACTCCCGCGTCTTGTCGTCGTAGTCCTCCAAGAGCTCGTCCAAGACCGCGCGCAGGGCGAGCGTGTCGAGCACCGAGTCGGACGAGGGCAAGGGGGGGAGCTCTTCGACCGGGTCCTCCGGGCGGCGGCGCCGGGTCCGGATGCGGTTGAGGCAGGTGGTCGTGGTGACCCGGTACAAGAACGTGGACGGCGAGCTGTCTCCCCGAAACGACTCCTGGAACCGGTGCACCTTGAGGAAGACCTCCTGCATCGCGTCCTGCGCGTCGGCGTCGTCGCGCAGGATGGTGCGACAGCGCCCGAGCACGAGATCGCCGTACCGGCGGTAGAGGGCGGGGATGTCCAGGGCTTCGGCCACGCGACGGGCAGGCTCCGGGGGGGAACGTAGCGGGTGAGGCGAGGGGACCGTGGCCCCCTCGCGCTCCGCCTCGGCGATGGCCAAGGTCCCGCGCACGCTAGCCGCAATCGCTGCCGGTGTCGTCCGTCCCGCTGCCGTCGTCGGTGTTTCCGTCGTCGGGGTTGCCGTCACCATCGGTGTCTTCGCCGGTCTGGCCGTCGTAGTCGGCGGCGTGCACGACCAGCAGGGCTTCGATGAACTCGACGTCGTCGCCGACGTGGAGGAGGAAGTCCGCCGCGCCCTCGGCTGCGTCGTCGGCGACGTTCAGCGTGAGGAGCAGCTCGTCGCCGCGGTTGGCCGCGGCCACCAGCGTGACGTCGCCGTAGATCTCGACCTCGGTCACGGTGGTGAGGTCGAAGTTCTCCGCGGTGAGCGAGGCGATGACCACGTCGCCGGCGCCGACCTCGGCGGGATCGATCGCGAACGAGGCCTCGGCCACGTCGCCGGTGTCTTCGCCGAGGCCCTCGTCGTCGCGGTCGGCGGTGTCGTCCCAGCGGCAGTCGCCCTTGCGGCAGTTGCCGTCGTAGATGATGCAGCCGGTGGTGAACGTCGGGAGGAGGAGGAACAGTGCGGTGCGGGTCATGGCGTCTCCAGGGGTCGGGCGGCGCGTCGTGCGCTCGACCTCCTGACACCGCGACCCGTCATTTGTGATCCTGACCCATCACTTTTTTCCCGAGGGTCTGCGCGCCGGGCCAGGTGGCCGGGTCGGCGAAGGCGGCGACCGACATGCGCGGCTGGCCGTTGTCGCAGGATGGCTTGTAGAAGCACCCGTCCAAACCCGACTCACAGCGGAGCTGCCGCAACTGCATCGCGGAGACGTGGGGGGAGATCTTCGCCTCCCACTCGAAGAACAGCTCGGGATCGCCGGGGTTGAAGGCCAGCTCGTACCCGATCGCGATGAGCGCGGCGGGGTGTGAACGCAGGCGCACGAAGGCTTCGTCCAGGCGCGCGCGCAGGACCGGGCGGGCGGGCGCTGCGAGCGTGCTGCGCGCCGGGTTGGCGAAGACCCAGTAGCCGGAGCACCCGTCCACCAGCGGCCAGCCCGCCTCGGCGAGCGGTCCGCGGTACCGGGACCACTCCCCGGCGGGCACGTCCATCATCACGTAGTCGGCCTCGGCCTGGACGTGCGCCCACGCCACCGCCCAGTCCTTGCGGGAGAAACGATTGGCCATGATCGGGTCGGTGAGGCCGAGCAGATCGAGCACCGGGCCGTCGCTGACCGCGCCGACCAGGCCGATGTTCACGTACGCGAGGCTCGCCCCCTCGGCGCGTTGGACCACCGACCACGCCGCCGGAAACGCGAAGTGGGGCATGAAGTCCCAGTGTGACGCGCCGAGGGGGCCGTCGGCGTAGGGCGGCCACGGCTTGGTGCGCGCCCACGCCGCGAAGCCGGCGTCCTCCAGCCGATCGGCCTGGAGCACCCGCACCAGCGGCGCCATCGTGGCCGCCGCGGCGACCGCCGCGACGACCGGCAGGTGGCGATGCAGGCGGCCGAGGTCGGCGACGAGCACCCCGAGGGCCGCCGCCACCGCAGGCCACGCGGGCACGAAGAACCGGAAGTTCTCCATGAAGTCCCCGTCCTGCGCCACCGCGGCGCCGAAGGCCACCAGCGCGAAGACCCCCGGCAGCGCCCGGTCGTCGCGCCGCACGGTGCGCAACGCGCCCCACCCCATCGCGGCGACCAGCGACCACGAGAACGCCGGAGACGGCCACGACAAGAAGCTCTGGAGGTAGACCAGGCCGCGCGCCGGCGGCCAGCTCCGCAGCTTGGTGTGCGCGGTGTTGGGGAGCACGTCGCCGAACCAGTGCAGCTTGAGCGCCACCAGCACGCCGGCGCCGACGAGCACCACCACGACCGCGATGCCCGCGGCCCGGGTGAACTTCCGTCCGCGCCGCACCACGTGCCAGGCACCGACGACGATCGCGGCCAGCGCGCCGTCCGGGCGCACCCACGGGGCCAGGGCCATCCCGATGGCCGACCATGGCGCGCGCGACCGCCCGTCGGCCTCGGCGCCGTGTCGCGACCACGCGAGCGTGACGAAGAACGCCGCCGCCGCGCCCTCGAGCCCGTACATCGTGTGCGAAGCGAGCCACGGCGGGACCACGAGCGCCCCGAGCGCGACCGTCGTGGCCGACAGCGGCAGCGCCCGCTCGCGGCACCACTCCCCGACGAGCACGACCGCGCCGACGCCGAAGGCGAGCCCCCACACCTTGGCCCACCACAACAGGTCGCCGCCCGCGAAGGGCGTCAGCCACAACGCCCAGCCGAGGTTGGTGATGCCCTCGACCGATTCCCCCTCGTTGTAGACCATTCCGCGGCCCGACGCGAAGTTCTGGACGTAGCGAAACGTGATGAACGCGTCGTCGATCCAGTAGGGCCACCAGCACAGCGCGTGGAGCACCAGGCCCACCACCGCCGCTGCCGTCGCCTTCCGCCACCGATCCATCGGCCGCGGTCCTATCCGCCTGCATGCTATATCGGAGCGCCTGACCCGACCCCGCGTGGAGACAGCGTTGTCGCATACGACCAAAGCCTACAAGAATCTTCCCTTTCTCAACAGCCCGCACGCCCGCACCATCCGCATCCTCTGCGAGTACGAAGAGCCGCGGGCGCGCTTCCACGACGAAGGGGTGCGCGACACGATCGTGATCTTCGGCTCTGCGCGCATCAAGAGCGGCGAGGACGCCGCCAAGCTGCGCGCCGCGGCCAACGCCGCGGGCGATCCCGTGCTCCAGGCGCAGGCCGAGCAGGCCACGCGCCTGGCGAAGTACTACGAGGAGACGCGCGAGCTCTCGCGGCGGCTCACGGCCTGGAGCCTCGAGCGCCAGGCCGCGCACCGGGCGCGGAAGTACCTCGTGTGCACCGGCGGCGGGCCCGGCATCATGGAGGCGGCCAACCGCGGCGCCTCCGAGGTCGAGGGCGGGCGCTCGGTGGGCCTGGGCATCTCCTTGCCCTTCGAGGAGAAGGTCAACCGATGGGTCGACCCTGACCTGGCGGTCGAGTTCCACTCCTTCGTCATGCG
>SXOM01000633.1 GCA_005776735.1 Pseudomonadota bacterium | reverse complement strand
CCTGGACCAGGTGACCTTCGGCGCCCGCTTCGTCTCCGCGCTCCCAGGCGACGCCGACGCCTCCCCGTGGCCGCGCGAGGTGCGCGGCGCCGCGTGGTCGGCGGTGACGCCCACCCCGGTGCGCCACCCCACGCTCCTGGCGTGGTCGGACGAGGTGGCGGTACTCCTCGGGGTCTCCCGACCCGCGGCCACCGGCCCCGCGGTCGACGTCCTCGGCGGGAGCCGGGTCCCCGCCGGCGCCGCCCCGGTTGCGGCCGGCTACGGCGGCCACCAGGTCGGCGTCTGGGCCGGCCAGCTCGGCGACGGGCGGGCGATCGGGCTCGGCGAGCTGACGGGGCCGGGCGGCACCTTCGAGGTGCAGCTCAAGGGGGCGGGGCCGACGCCCTACTCGCGGACCGCCGACGGGCGCGCGGTCTTGCGGTCGTCGATCCGCGAGTTCATCTGCTCCGAGGCGATGCACCACCTCGGGGTGCCGACGACCCGGGCGCTTGCGCTGGTCGCGACCGGCGAGCCGGTGGTGCGCGACATGTTCTACGACGGTCGCGCCCGCGCCGAGCCCGGTGCCATCGTGACCCGCGTCGCGCCGACCTTCGTGCGCTTCGGCAACTTCGAGCTCCCCGCGTCGCGACGCGAGAACGACCTGCTCCGGGCGCTGGCGGAGCATGTGGTGGCGGTGCACTTCCCCGACCACCACCTGCGCGACGCGGCCGGGGTCGCCGCGTGGTTGGACGAGGTGTCCCGCCGCACGGCGTCGATGATCGCCCGGTGGATGGCCCTCGGGTTCGTGCACGGGGTGATGAACACCGACAACCTGTCGATCCTCGGCGTCACCATCGACTACGGGCCTTACGGGTGGCTCGACCCGTTCGACCCCGACTTCACCCCGAACACGACCGACTACCGGGAGGGGCGCTACCGGTGGCGGCAACAGCCGGCCGTCGGGCATTGGAACCTCGCGCGGCTCGGCCGGGCGCTCCTGCCGCTGGGGATCGACGCCCCCGCGCTCGACGCGTGCCTGGCGCGCTACCCGGACCACTACGCGCGCGAGTGGCGCGCCGCCCTCGGCGCCAAGCTGGGCCTCGAGCTGTCCGAGCGCGACGATGCGCTCGTGGGGGAGCTCTTCGGGCTGATGGCGCTCGTCGAGACGGACTGGACCCTGCTCTTCCGGGCGTTGGCCGACGTTCCGCGCGAGGGCGACCGCTTCGCCGCGATCGAGGGGGCGTTCTACACGCCGCCCGACGCCACGCTACGCGCCCGCTGGGCGGGGTGGCTCGCGGCGTGGACGGTCCGGGCGGGCGCGAGCGACGCGGCGGCCCGCACCGCGGGGATGAACCAGGCAAACCCGTGGATCGTCCCCCGAAACTGGGTGGTGCAGGAGGTGATCGAGGCGGTCGAGGGCGGCGACATCGGCGCGGTCGAGCGGCTGCTCGACGTCCTCCGGCGCCCGTACACGGTCCAGTCCGGACACGCGCGCCTGGCCGGCCGTCGCCCCGACTGGGCCCGCGACAAGGCGGGCTGCTCGGCGTTGTCCTGCAGCTCGTGAGCGGCCGGAAGCGGCCTCAGAAGTAGCGGACCACCCGCTCGAGGCGCGCGAAGAGCCCGTACCACTCGAGCACGGCCTCGGCGTCGGCGCAGGGCAGGGACAAGCGCAACGACAGGTAGCGCCCCTGCGCGGAAGGCACCGCCCGCAGGCGCTCGCCCAGGGCCTCCAGCGCCCCGTGCGCGATCACCGCCGCGGTGACGTGCGCAACATCGTCAGGATCGCCGCGGACGATCACGTGGAACGCGTGGTCGGACGGGAATCGGTGCTGCGACTCCAAGAGCTTCAGGGCGGCGGCGCGGTCCATGCGGGCCGCTAATCCGCCGCCGGCGCGGGCGGGTTCCACGAGGCGACCTCGCCGTCGAGCAGCGGCCGGCCCAGGGCGACGTCGGCCACCAGGGTGATCCGCTCGATGCTGCCGCGGTTCTGGGCGTGGTGGAGCTGCCGGATGTCGAGCAGGCGGGCGCGGCCGACCGTGAACTCCGCGGCCTCCTCGGGCGGCACCTGGAGCGGCACGTGCACCCGCACCTCGTCGTCGGCCCGGTGGTCGCGGTGCGGCAACAGGCGGGCCCCCGGCGCCAGGCGCAGGACGCCGAAAACCCCGATCTGGGGGAAGCGGGTGAGCAGCGCCGTGGCGCTCGGCAGCCCGCGCCGGTTGGCCTCCAGGTCAACCCCCGGGAACTCGTGGCCCCACGGACCCACCGACAACAAACACGCCTCCCACCGACCCTCGTACATCGACTGCGCGGCCATCGGCGTCCACGCGGTCGGAGGCAGGGCCGCCAGCTCGGCGAGGACCGCCGGGGCGGCCGCCTCCATCGCCACGACCGCGTCGATGTCTTCGGGGCGGAGCATGGGGGCGGGATAACCCGGTGCCGTGGCGGCCTCCCACGAAGACCCCGACATCTACCCCTTCCTCGGGGGCGATCCCGCGACCCAGGCGCGGTGGCTCGCGGCCCGCGGGTACCCGCCCGCCACGCTCCTCGCGTTGCACAACGCATGTGCGTTACGATGTTTCTTCTGCGCCGGGCCCGGTACCATCGAGGTCCCGGCGGCGGAGGTCACCTCGGCCGCCCGCGCCGACGCGCAGCTCGCCGCCCGCCCCGCCGGGGTCCACCGCCTGCTGGTGGGCGGCAACGAGCCCACCCTGCACCGGGAGTTCGAGCGGCTCCTCGCTGCGGCGCGGTCGGCCGGTTTTCTGCGCGTCGACTTGATGACCAACGGCGCGGCGTTGGCGACGCGGGCGGCCGACTGGGCGCGGCACGGGGTGGCCGAGGTGGTGGTCCCGCTCTACGGGGCCGACGCCCACACCCACGACGGGGTGGTCGGCTCCGCGGCGTTCGCCGCCGTGGTCCGCGGGTTGGACGCCGCGCACCACGCAGGCATCGCGGTGCGCGTGCACACGCTGCTGTTGCGGCGCACGCTCGGGCAGCTCGGCGCGCTCGCCGACCTCGTGCAACGCCGGTGGGGGACCCGACTCGGCGTGGCGCTCCTGCGCGACAAGGGTCGGTTCGACTTCGCGGCCGAAGCGCCGCGCTTCGCCGCCGCGGCCGCCGCGGTGGCGGCCGTGCCGCTCCACTGCCGCCCCCTGGGCATCGGCGTTCCGCGTTGCCTCCCGACGGTAGACGAACCCCCGCCGCTGGTGGCCGAGCTCTACTTCCGCAGCCAGGCGCGGGTGTTCGGCCCCGGGTGCGACGCATGTCCGGCGGCTCGGGCGTGTGGCGGAGTGGTGGCGGCGTACGCCGCTGAGGTATCTTCGGTGTGATGCTCGTCCTCGTCCTGTGCGCCCACGCCGGTCCCGGCCCCGCTTTTCCGTCCACCGCGGTCCCGATGACCGCCCCGCGGCCCGAGGCGTTCGTCCCCGCAGGCTGGGCCCTGGCCGGGGACAGCGGTGCCAGCGCGCTCGGCGTCGAGGTGTGGCCCGCGGGCGCGGCCGAGGGCGATCTCACCGGCGACGGGGTGGCCGACCGGGTGCTGGTGCTCGAGCCGGCCGACAAGGTCGGGAAGGTGGCGCGGCCGGGCTGCGTCGAGTGCGAAGGCGAAGATTGGACGCGCGTGATCGTGGTGCTGGAGGCCTTCGGCACCGCGTGGATGCGCGTGGCCGTCGCCGACTGGGGGGATGCGTCGTTGTCCGCGCGCATCGACCAGGGGCGGCTGGTGGTCACCACGGCCGCCCGCTCCGACGACGGCACCCGCGCCGAAGCGCTCGTCTACCGCCTGGACAGCCCGAAGTTCCTGCTCGAGAACCGGGTCCTCGACGTGCGCACGTCCACCTTCGACGACGAAGGCTACACGCGCGAGCGGGTGACCGAGGACTGGGTGGCCCACCTGCGCGTCGTGGAGAAGGGTACGCCATTGGTGGAGGATGTACGCCAGAAGTTCACGGGTGCGCGCACACTCGAGGCGGGCCCGCCCCCGCGGTGAACGTGCGCGTGGCCGGCCCCCGGCGACCGCGGTAAGGCGCGGGCGTGGGTGAGATCACCATCGCCGTGGACGGGCCGGGCAGCTCGGGCAAGGGCACCGTGGCGCGCCGCGTCGCCACCGCGCTCGGCTACCAGTTCGTCGACACCGGGGCGATGTACCGCACGGTCGGCCTCTACTGCCTGCGCGACGGGGTCGACGTGCGGGACGAAGCCGGCGCCACGGCGGTCGCCCGCGGGCTCCGGTTCCACTTCGCGTTCCGCGACGGCGCCTTGCGCGTCGAGGCCGATGGGGTCGATGTCACCGACGCGATCCGGGCCGAGGCGGTGGGCCTCGCGGCGTCGGCGGTCGCGGTCCACCCGGGGGTGCGGGGCGCGCTCCTCGGGCTGCAGCGGGCGCTCGGCGCCGGGGGCGGCGTGGTGATGGACGGGCGGGACATCGGGACGGTGATCCTGCCCGACGCCGAGCTCAAGGTGTACCTCGACGCGTCGGCCGACGAGCGAGCGCGCCGCCGGTGGTTGCAGCACCCGGAGCAGGACTTCGCCACCGTGCGCGAAGAGCTCGTCGCCCGCGACGCGCAGGACGCAGGTCGGGCCACTGCGCCGCTGCGATGTGCCGACGACGCGGTGCGCATCGACAGCACGGGCCTCGGCATCGACGAGGTGGTGGCGCGCATCGTCGCCCTGGCCCACCAGCGCCGCGGCGGCTGAGTGCTGTTCATCAGCGACGAGTTCTTCGTATTCCTCGTCCTGGTGCTCGTCGCCGCGGCCGTGAGCGGCCCGCTCCGCGCCACGGTGGTGCTCGGCTTCTGCGTGTGGTTCTACGCGAGCTGGAGCCTGCCGTTCATGGGCTTGCTCGCGGCGAACATCGTCGCGGACTACTTCCTGGCGCTCGCCATCCACCGCTCGGCGTCGCCGCGCGGCCGGTTCTGGATGGTCACCGCGAGCGTGACGATGAACCTCGGGATGCTCGGCGTGTTCAAGTACGCCGGCTTCGCCGCGCGCAGCACCAACGAGGGACTGGCGCTCCTCGGCACCTCCTGGCACGTCCCCGTGCCCGACCTCATCCTGCCCCTCGGCATCAGCTTCTATGTCTTCCAGGCCATCTCCTACACCGTCGACGTGTACCGGGGCCTGCTCCTTCCGACGCGCGACCTGCCGAAGCTCGCAACGTTCATCCTGTTCTTTCCGCACCTCGTGAGCGGGCCCATCGTCCGCGCCGCGGAGATCCTCCCCCAGCTCGATCGCCTGCGCGCCCCCCCTGCGCTCGACGACGTCGTGGCCGGCGCCAAGGACTTCGTGCTCGGCTTCGCCCGGAAGGTGGTCTTCGCCGACACCTTCGCGGTGCTCGCCGACGCGACGTTCGGCAGCCCCGATCGGTACGGCAGCATCGAGCTCGTCATCGGTCTGTTCGCCTACGCCTTCCAGATCTACTTCGACTTCTCCGGCTACTCGCAGATGGCCGTCGGCCTGGCGCGAATGTTCGGCATCCACTTCCCCGACAACTTCGACAGCCCCTACATCAGTCGATCTCTTCAGGAATTCTGGAGACGTTGGCACATCTCCCTCAGTCGATTCCTACGGGATTACCTCTACATCCCGCTCGGGGGCAGCCGGCACGGCCTCGGTCGCACGTTGTTCGCGTTGTCGGCCACGATGCTCATCGGCGGCTTCTGGCACGGCGCCAACTGGACCTTCGTCGTCTGGGGCGCGATCCACGGTTTTGGCCAGGCGATCGCCTACCTGTACCGCGAACGCTGGGAGACGGAGTCCCAACGTACGTTCTGGGCCAGCCCGCCCGGCAACTTCGCCGGTTGGGCGTTGACGATGTCGACCGTCCTGGTGGCGTGGGTGTTCTTCCGCGCCCCGACCCTCGGCGAGAGCCTGGCGTACCTCCAGGGGATGTTCTCCTTCCGGGCCGGCGCGGCGTCGTTGCCGATCTCGTCGCTGCACGTCGCGGCGACGGCGGCGGCGGTGGCGATCCACTTCTCGGCCTACTTCATGCCGAAGTTCGAGGTCCCGTGGCCGCGCCCGATGTTCGTGCAGGGCCTCGCGGTCGGCCTCGGCTACTTCGGATGTGTGGCGATCAAGCAGGCCGACGCCCCGTTCATCTACTTCAACTTCTGAGGGCGCCGCCCCGCGACCGTCCGCTCGTCGGGCGGGGTCCGGCGGGCGGCGCGCACCGGTCGCGGTGCTTAGCTTCTCGGGCGTCATGTCCACCTTCGACGCCCGTCCCGGCCAGTGGTGGGCCCGCTGGGCCCTCCTCGCGGTGTTCGTCCTGTTGTTGGTGCCCGCGTTCGTGGCGCCGTTGTGGTTGTTCTTCACGCCCGCGCACCTGAGCTACCGGGTCGAGGCCGAGCGGGTCGTGGTCGACGCGACGCTCGGGGGGGTCTCGATGGGGGGAGGGGAGTACCCGCGCGCGGAGCTCACCGGCGCTCGCCGGGCGACCGTCGAGAAGGGGGCGTGGCGGGTCGCGGGCACGGCCATGGGCGGCTTCTGCGCGGGGCGGTGGCGCCTGGCCGACGGGCGGTACGCCCAGCTCGCCACCACCTGCGAGAACCCCGTGGTGGAGCTCGAGTTCGCGCACGCGCTCGTGGTCATCGCGCCCACCGACGCCGACGGCATGCTCGCGGCGCTCGCGACGCCGGGCCAGACCTGGACCGAGGAGCGCGCGCTCCCGCGCGCCGGCCAGGGCGGCGAGCGGGTCCTCACCGTCGCCCTCGCGGGCGTGGTCCTGGCCACGATGGGGGTCCTGGCGCGCGTGGCGTGGCGGCCGATGCGCTACCGCATCGACGGGGGCACGCTCGTGGTCCCCGCGCACTTCGCCCCGGTGCGGGTGACGCTGGCCGGGGCGACGGCCCGCCGTACGCGGCTGGCGCGCGCGATCCGCCTCGGCGGCACGGCCATGCCCGGGGCCCTGTACCTCGGGTTCTTCCGCGGGTGCGGGCGCTGGGTGCACTGCGCCGCCACCACGCTCGAAGAGGGCTGGCTCGTGGTCGGGGACCGCGCGGTGTACGTCAGCCCCGCCGACGATGCGGCCTTCGCCGCCGCCCTGCGCGACGCGGGCGCGGCCGTGGAGGCGTGGTAGGCTCCGCGCCGATGCCCCGTCGTGTGGCGCTCGTGCTGGTCCCCCTCGCCGCGGCGCTCGCGTGTGTGCGGCCCGTGAACGACCCCGACCTGTGGTGGCACCTTCGCGGCGCGGAGCAGGTGATCGCCGCGGGCCGATGGTGGATCGACGAGCAGGGTTCGTTCCTCCAGGCGGGCACGTGGTGGAACACCGAGTGGGTGGGCCAGCTCGCGGCGCTCGGGGTGTGGCGGGCGGCCGGCGCCGCCGGCATCACCGCCGCCGTGGCGGGGGCGGCCGGCCTCACCGCGTGGTTGTGCCTGCGCGCCGCGCCCGT
>SXOM01000632.1 GCA_005776735.1 Pseudomonadota bacterium | reverse complement strand
GCAGTCGGCGCCGCGCGCTGCGGGCACCGTCGCCCCCGCGCCGCGGCGCACACGCGGACCGGCTGCTCGACGCGGCCGGTCGCGGTGCGCCGCCCGGTTAGCAGTTCGCCATGACCGTCTGGATCGCCATCGGCGCCGCCCTCCTGGTCCTGTGGATGGCCTCGGCCCGCCGAACCCCGCTGTCGCTGGTGCCCGCGGCCGTCCGCTCGGGCGACCTCGCTCCGCTCCGCAACGCGCTGGAGGTCACGCGGGCCGGCCCCAACGACTACGACCAGGTGCTCAAGCGGCTCTGGAACGGCTACCATCGCGAACAAGCCGCCCAGATCGCCAAGGACTTCGCCATGCGGCACCGCGCCGCGCCGGTGTCGCAGTATTGGCTGCGCAAGGTGATGGAGGACGAGCCCGCCATCGCAGCCTCGGCGTTCGACGAGGGGTTCCTCGCCCGCTGGTACGATCCCGGCGTCGCCGCGAGCTGTGGCAAGTGCGGGAGCTGTTCCTGCGGGTGAGCGCGACGGCGCCGCTCAGTTGACGAACGCCGGGGGGTTGCGGGCAACCCCCCCCGCTTCGTCACATCGCGCGCCTCGCCGCGCCCCGCCGCGCCCCGCCGCGGTCGACGCCCACGACTCGATGGCTACGAAGCGCCGCGCACCTGCTTAGTCGCCCAACAGCTCGTCTTCGCCGCCCACCAGCACCAGCGTCCACGGCACCGCCTGGAGGCGGGACCACGCCGCGAGCACCCCACCGCGGACGATCTGCCCCGACGGGCCGCCCTGCGTCGCCTCCCACAGCTCGCGGTGGGGAAACGGCTCGGGGGCCACCACCACCGCGGCGTTGTTCTTGCCCGAGCGCAGGACGACCAGCCCCTGATCGTCGACGAGGAACACCTCGGCCGGCCGCGCGCCGGGGTCGAGCCAGTCGGCGACCAGGCGCTTCACGGTCACGTCCAGGGCGGCGACCGCCACGAGCGCGCCTCGATCGTCGCGCAGCGGCATGCCGCAGCTCACGAGGAGCCCCAGGCCGCTCTCGTCGACGTAGGGGCGCCCCCAGCCCGGCGCGTGCCGCGACAACGCTTCGTGGTACCACGGGCGGGAACGGGGGTCGTAGTCGGGGGGGTAGCTCCCCACCCCGGGGAACCCCGCCAGCGCCCCGTCGGCGGTCGCCACGTATGCCCACACCGCGGGCGCACCTTGGGTGAACAGGACGTCACGGGCCGCTGCGGGGTCGACCGCACCGAGCTCGCCGCTCTGGACGAGCACCTCGGCGAAGGCGTCCCGCAACGACGCCAGGGTGGTCAACCGCGCCGCGCCGGCGGTGGAGTCGAACCCCGGCGCGGTCACCAGGTCGGCGTGCAACCAGCTCGCGGGGCCGCCGTACACCACCGACCGCGCGAGGTCCGGCGGTCCGGCGCCCGGGGCCGACCAGTCACCGGACAGGAACACCGGCGCGTCGCCGTCGAGGTTGCGGAGGGCGGCCGACGTGGTCGCCGCGAGGCCGCGCAAGAGCCCCTCGTGACGGAGCAGTTGTCGGTCGAGGGCGCGCGCACGGTCCTCGCAGAAGCCGCCGAGGGCGAGCTGGGCCGTGCTCCGGTCCGCCGCCCGCGTCCGGTCGAGGTCGCGGACCACCAGGCCCAGTGAGACCAGGAGCGCCAGCACCGCCACCCCGAGGAGCAACAGCGCGCCGAGCGCGGCGGCGACGCGCTCGCGGTGGCGGGCCACGGCGCGGCCGAGGCGCTGGGTGGGTCCGTCCGGGAGGGCCTCGACCTCTTCGCCGCGCAAGACCCGGCGCACGTCGGCCACGAGGCTGTCGACGTCGCGGTACCGGTCGGCGACGGCGGGCGCGGTGGCCTTCTTGATGACCGCGCGCAGCTCGCGCGACACCGGCTCGCCGAGCGGCTCCACGGGGTCGATGTGGCCGCGCGCGGCGGCGAGCACCATCGGCCCCTTCACGTTGCGGCGGGCCCGGCGGAGCGTGCTCAGCTCGTAGAGCAGCACACCGAGCGTGTACAGGTCCGAGCGGCCGTCGAGCGCCGCGTTCTCCGCGCGCGCCTGCTCCGGCGACATGTAGGCGGGGGTGCCGACGGACTGGTCGGCCTCGGCGGGCGCGGGCTGGCCGATGATCCGGGCCACCCCCCAGTCCATCACGTACACCTCGCGCCAGTGGCCGACCATCACGTTGTCGGGCTTCAGGTCGCGGTGCAGGACCCCCTGCCGGTGGGCGAACGCGATCGGCTCGCACAGCAGGCAGAACAGCTCCAGGCGCGCCGCGAGCGCGGTCTCCGCGGGTTGGGGCTTGCCGGCTTCGGCCCGCTGGCGCACCGGCTCCAACCACGCGCGGAGCGTGCGCCCCGACACCACCTTCATGCTGTACGCGGGGGGCGCCCCGGGGGTGTCGTAGCGCCGGTACACCGGCACGATGCCGGGGTGGTCGAGGCGCGCGGAGAGCTGGGCCTCCTCCACGAAGCGCTCCACCGACGGCGGATCGTCCGCGAAGCGGGGCTGGAGCGACTTGAGCGCCACCTCGCGCTGCAGGGTGGGGTCGAACGCGCGCACCACCTCGCCCATCGCACCACGGCCCAGGGGCCCGAGGACCCTCAGCCCGTCCGACGCGCCGGGGTCCTGCGCCATCGCAGGCTCAGAACGTGGCCAGGACGGCTGGCGTCCGCAGCTCCACCCGGACCTCGCCGGGGGTGCGGGCGCGGCGCAGCAGGCCCGCCATCATCAGCTCGCGGTCCACCATCGGCTCCTCGACCAGCGGCTCGCCCGGCAACAGCTCGTACAGGCGCTCGGCCGCTTCCGGCGAGGTCATGACGCTCTGGACCGCGGCGCGGAGGTCGTCGCCCACCGGGCCCATGGCGCGGAGCATGTCCTCCGGCATCGACGGGAACACGCCGGGGCCCGCGCCCTGGCCGAGCGCCTCGACCAGGGCGGGGACGCCGCCGGAGAACCGCGCCGCCTTCTGCAGGATGCGCGGCGGGATGGCGCCCACCTGCATCACCAACGACGCCGCCGCTTCGCCCTCGCCGAGGTCGGAGAGCTCCACCTTCACCGCGCCGCCGACATCCAGCGCGGGGCTGTCGACCGAGCCCGCGAGGAGCACGGTGCAGCGCCGCTCGCCGCGGGCGCGCTCGGCGTAGCGGGCCCACACCAGCGCGAGGTCCTCGAGCACCTCGACCGGCAGGTGTTCGCAGGAGTGGCCCAGGAGCGCCACCGGGTACGGCGCGTCGAGGTGGGCCTCGTCGAGCAGTTGTTCGGACGCGTGGTAGAAGCCGCGACGGTCCACCACCATCGGGAGCGGGCGCTGCTGCCAGCCCGGGCTCGCGAGGTCGGCGAGCACCCGCAGGATGAAGTTCCACGCTTCGGCGTTGGCGCGCCCCATCAGCGGGCGGAACGACACGGTGCGGCACCCCACCGCGGGCTCGCCCACCGCGAGGTCCAGCGCGATGTCTTCGAGAAAACCCTGCGGCGCGGTCCACCGTGGCGTGAGCATCGCCACGGGCTCGAGTCGCCGCAGGTTGGCGCGCACCCGGCGCCCGGTGCGCGCGCGGATGGCGGACTCGGCGTGCGCCGTCTCCGGGTCGAACGTGGTGTCCCGGCGGGAGCGCCAGACTTCGAGGGCTCGGGCAGGGGAAGTCACCGGGCAAGGCTACAAGCGCGCTCTTGTCTTGTCAAGAGACCGCAGCGAATTGACGTGGGGACGCGCTACCCTTCGGCCAGCGCCCGCATCACCATCCAGCCGACCGCGATGAGGTACGTCGACGCCAGGCCGACGAGCGCGCGGTGATGGAAGGCCATCGCCAACGACTCCCCGGGCGTGCCGAGCGAGCGCGTGGTGCGCACCACCACCGCGAGGCCGCTGATGACGAACAGGTAGGAGGACAGGTACACCTTGTCCATGAGCATCAGGTAGCCCACGTCCGGCAGGTCCTGGTTGAACGTCATCTGCAGCGCCACGATGGTCAGAAGCGAGGTGATGCCGACGTCCACGCGCGAGTCGACGTAGGTGGGCGCGAGCAGGAACATCAGCGCGGCGCACATCATCACGGCCACGACCGGCACGAGCAGCTTGATCGCGTACGGCACCGTGGGGCGCGTGATCGGCAGGCTCACGGTCGCGCGCGTGTACTTGCTCCCCTCGACCGCGCGCGTGTCGCCGAACCGGGTGGGGTACGAGGACTCGGTCATGACCAGGCTCGAGTCGCCGAGCTGGTACCCGGGCAACACCAACGACGGGTTGATCGTCAGACCCTCCGAGTCGAGCTCGTACACGAGCTGGCCGACCTCGTGGGTGGTGTCCTCGAACATCATCACCAGCTGTTGCCGATCGAAGGGGTAGTTGTACAGCGGCATCTTCCGCGAGAAGCGCCCTTGTACCCGGATGACCTGGTACATCTCGCCGCTCTCGAGCGCCTCGGGCTCCTCGTAGACCGGGGTGACCATGTGGCCCCACAACTCGGAGGGGTTGATGAACTCCATGGTCGCGGCGGGGTTGACCGCGGGGTCCTTCCACCGAAACCAGATGTAGGCGTCCAGCGCGTAGCTGTGACCCTTCAGGTCGATGCTCTGCACGTCGTTGACGTACACGCCCACCGACACGCGCTCGGGCTTGGCGTACACCACGGCCTCGGCGGCGGGCTCGGCCTCGGCGGCGGGCTCGGGCGGCGTCTGGGCCAGGGCGGCGCCCAGGCAGAGCAGGAACGCGAAGAATGCTGCCACGGAAGCTCCAGCGTCGCCAGAGGCTACCACAACGCCGGGGAGGGGTCCCGGGGTGGGCGCCGCGCCGCGACCGGCGGCTCGTCGGGCCGGGGCGGGCGCGCGGCGCGCTGC
>SXOM01000631.1 GCA_005776735.1 Pseudomonadota bacterium | reverse complement strand
CGAGCACGGCGGAGCGCCACGCCACCGGTGGCCACGTGCGCGCGTACGCCCATCACGGCTCGCACTACGCCCACCCGGTGCCGCGTCACGTGCGCGCCCACCCGCACGCCCACCACGCGCCGCCGCGGCACCGCTGGTACCGGCCGTACTACGCCCGGTGGTGGGTGCACCCGTACTGGCGTTGGGTCCACGTGTCCTGGGCGTTCGTCAGCTTCAGCTTCGTGGTCGACCCCTGGGGGCCCGCGTGGGCGCCGCCCGCGCGCAGCGGGTGGGACTGGGTGCCCGGCCATCACGACGCGTGGGGTCACTGGGTGCCCGGCCACTGGCGTCCGTTCGCCACGGCGCGCACGTGGTACGGCGCGCGGTGGGTGTGGGTGCCGGGCGTCTGGGTCCGGGCGCACTACGTCGAAGGCTACTGGCGTCGGGAGTCGCGTGACGACGGCGACTGGACCTGGGTGGAGGGACACTACACCGAGGCCGGCGTGTGGATCCGCGGGCACTGGGCCCCGGGCGGGACGGCGCCCGCCGGGTACACCTGGGAGGCCGGCTTCTGGGACGGCGAAGAGTGGGTCGAGGGGTTCTGGCGCCCGGCCGAGCGGGCCGGCTACCGCTGGGTCGAAGCGGGCTACGACGACGATGGCGCCTGGGAGAGCGGCTACTGGGAGCCCACCTCCACGCGCGCCGGCTACGTCTGGATCCCGGGCTGGTTCGACGGGGAGACCTGGGTCGGCGGCTACTGGGTCACCGACACCGAGTACCAGGCCCAGATCGACGCGCCGTGGACCCCGCCCGAGGGCGTCGACGACGGGTGGGACGAAGTGCCCGCGCCGCCGCCGACCGAAGCGGCGCCCGAGGGCGAAGAAATCCCGCTCGCGCTCCCGGCCGAGTCGCTGGAGTTCTGAGCGTCGCCAGGTTGCCGCTCGTGGGTCATGAGCACCGTCGCCCCCGCGCCGCGCCGCGCCGGCGCCCTGCCGCTCGACGCGGCCGGTCGCGGCGCGGCGCCCCCCGGGCTAACGGGGCGGGCCGGATGGACCCTCCGGCGGAGGCCCCATGTACGGTACCGACTGGACCGAGCCGGTCGAGCCTGGAGAAGACGCCAGGTTCGAGGGCTATGTCGCTGAACTTCGCACGGTCAAGGAACAGTTCGACGCCCGCTACGGCGAACGGGCGCGCGCCCTGCACCGGCAAGCCCACGCCGGCGTCCGGGCCACCTTCACGGTTCGCGACGACCTCGCCGCCGCGATCCCGCGCGAGCTGCACGTCGGCCCGTTCACGCCGGGCGCCCGGTTCGACGCGTACGTACGCTTCTCCAACGGCGGCTTCGCCCGCGTGAAGAAGGACGAGCCCGACGTCCGAGGCGTCGCGATCAAGCTCCTCGGGGTCGCCGGTCCCAAGGCCCTCGGCGACGGTCCCACGCAGGACTTCCTGCTGAACCAGACGCCGCGCAGCGGGGTCCGCAGCCCCGAGGAGTTCGTCGCCCTCACCACGTCCGCCGCGCGGGGACCCCTGGTCCTCCCGTGGGCGCTGGCCTCGCGCGTCGGGGTCGGTCGGGCCTTCGGCATCCTCAAGGACACCCTCGGCGGGTTCACGGCGCCGTTCTCCTCGTTCGCCTCGGAGCAGTTCTGGTCGATGGTGCCGTACCGGATGGGGCCCACGGTCGCGCGGTGGTCGCTGCGGGCGGTGGACGTGCAGCCCCGCGTCGGCGCCACCCTCGCCAGCGACCTGGTCGCCCGGCTCCGCGGCGGCGCGCGCTGGTCGTTCATGGCGCAACTGTTCCAGGACGCCGCGCGCACCCCCACCGAAGACGCCACCCGCGACTGGGACGCCCCGTGGATCGACCTCGCGACGCTCGAGGTGGCGCCCGTCGACGTGAGCACCGGTCCCGGGGCCGAAGTCGCGGCGTACGTCGAGCGCCTCGCGTTCGATCCCTGGCACGCGGTGGAGGAGCTGCGCCCGGTCGGGGCCTTCAACCGCCTGCGCCGTGCCGCGTACTTCGCCGCCAGCGCCGAGCACCGGGACGTGGTGGCCGAGGCCGACGTGCGCTGACCCCGGCGTCGGCGGGTTAGCTCGGCGCGCCGGCGGCGCCGGCAGGAGTCCCGATGCTGACGCTCCGTGGTGGCCCCGCGCTCTCCGCCTTCCGCCTCGGCCGGCTCCTCCGGGCGTTGCGGGCCCACAATCCAGACGTCGGCGCGGTGTGGGCCGATCACGTGCACTTCGTGGACCTCGCCGAGCCCCTGGCGCCCGAAGCCCACGCGCACCTGTCCGCCTTGTTGCGGTACGGCGTCGAGCCCGAAGCCCCCGCCCGCGCCGGGTCCACCACGCGGGTGGTGGTGCCGCGGCTGGGCACCGTCAGCGGGTGGTCCTCCAAGGCCACCGACATCGCCCACAACTGCGGCCTGAGCGCGGTCCGTCGCATCGAGCGCGGTGTGGTCTACACCGTCGACAAGCCCGTCGCCGGCGAGGTCCTCGCACCCCTGGTGCACGATCGCATGACCGAGACGGTCCTCGGCGATCTCGAGTCGGTCGCCGCCGCGTTCGTGCATCGCCCCCCCGCGCCGCTCGGTCGGGTCGACGTCCTGGGCGGCGGGGCCGAGGCGTTGCGCGCCGCCGACCGTGCGTTGGGCCTGGCCCTCGCGGCCGACGAGGTCGACTACCTCGTCGCCGCGTTCACCCGCCTCGGCCGAAACCCCACCGACGCCGAGCTGAGGATGGTCGCGCAGGCGAACTCCGAACCTTGTCGGCACAAGATTTTCAACGCGTCGTGGAGCGTCGACGGCGAGGACCAGCCGATGTCGTTGTTCGGCATGATCAAGAACACCACGCGGGTGGCGCGCGAGGCCAACCCCGCGGGGCCCGGCGCGGTGAGGTCGGCCTACCACGACAACGCCGCGGTCACCGAAGGCTTCGTCGCCCGCCGGTTCTTGCCCGACGCGGACACCGGGGAGTGGCGCTACGGGGCGGAGCGGCCGCTGCACCTCCTGATG
>SXOM01000630.1 GCA_005776735.1 Pseudomonadota bacterium | reverse complement strand
GCGTTCGTTGGCCGCGGCCGTCGCGGCGCACCAGGACCGGCTCGACCGGGCGGGCGGGGCTCGCGGTCCCGACCTCGCAGCGTTCGGCGTTCCAGGCCCGTCGCAGCGGGTGGCGGCCCAGCGCCGCGCGCTCGCCGGGGTCGTGACGCCGGTGGCATTTGCACTCGGCTCAAGCGGAGTGAGTTCGAACCGTTAGGTGGGGGGCGCCCATGCCCACCACCATCCTGCCTCCGTATTGCACACCGTCCCCGGTGACCGACCTCGAGCTCCAGCGCCGCCGGGCCATCCATGGCCTCGACGACGCGGCGCTGGAGGCCTTCCCCACGCTGCGCCGGCTCCTGGCCCGGCGTGCGCCCGAGGTGGTCCACGCCGCCGACCTCGAGGTCGCGCGCCTCCCGGTGGGGGCACTCCGCACGTCGGTCGCCCAGACGGGCCTGGTGACCGCGGCCGGGCTCGACGAGCTGCTCCGGTGCGCGGTGGAGCGGACGGTGGCCGAACAGCGCAGCCGACTCGGTGCCGCGCACGCATGGGGCGGCGTCGATGCCCACGCGCTCTTGGTGCTCACCGAAGCGCTCGCCCAGGCGGTGGAGGACACGCTGCACGGCGCCGGGGCCGGACGCGAAGCGGCCGCGCTCTTCCGGCGGCTGCTCGCGCTCGATCAAGGGGTCCGGATGGACGGGTACACCTTCGCGTTGGCGCAGCTCGGCACCCGCGACGCCCCCTCGGCCGCGCTCCGGCCCGAGAGCTTCCTCCGGGCGCTCGATCGTGAGCTCAGCCGCGCGTACCGCCGTGCCGAGGGCGTGGCCCTGCTCCGCGCGGTGGTCGCGCCCTCGCGTGAGCTGGAGACGGTCCTGCGCGACCTCGTGGCGGCCGCCGAACGTTCGGCCCGCCGCACCGACCTCGTGGGTCGGACCACCGCGCGCGAGCTGTGCGTTGCGCTCCCTGGGGCCGATCGGGCGGGGGCGCTCCGGTTCGTCTCGCGTTGGGTCGCGCCGGGAAACGACGAGGTGGCCGTCGCCATCGGCGTCGCAGCGCCCGGGGCGCCGATCAACGCCGCAGAGCTGCTCGCGTCGGTTCGTCAGGCCGAGCCGGCCTTGGTGCCGGGCGTCGGCGGCGGCTACACCCCGGCCGACCTGGCGTAGCCGCTATCCGAGCGTCGAGAGGAGGTTCATCTCCTCGAGCGCCCGGCCGCTGCCCTTGACGACCGCGGACTGCGGATCGTCGCACAACAGGACGGGGAGCCCCACCGCCTCCGACAGGTGCTGGTCGAGCCCGCGGAGCAGCGCACCGCCGCCGGTCATGATGATGCCGCGCTCCATCACGTCGCCCACGAGCTCCGGCGGGGTGCGCTCCAACGACGCCCGCACCGCCTCGACGATCAGGTTCACCGGCTCTTCGAGTGCGGCGCGGACCTCGTCGCTGTGCACGGTGACGATGCGCGGGAAGCCGCGGACCAGGTCGCGACCCCGGACCGCCATCTCGTGCCCGCCGCCGTCGTGGATGGCGTTGCCGAGCCGGATCTTGATCTCCTCGGCGGTGCGCGGCCCGATGAGCAGGTCGTGGCGCCGGCGCATGTGCTGGGTGATGGCCTCGTCCATGTGGTCGCCGCCCACCTTGATCGAGCGGCTGTACACGATGCCGGCCATGGAGATGACCGCGACCTCGGTGGTACCGCCGCCGATGTCGACCACCATGTTCCCGGTGGGCTCGGTGATGGGCAGGTCGGCGCCGATGGCGGCGGCGAGCGGCTCCTCGATGAGGTGCACCTCGCGCGCGCCGGCGCTCTCCGCGCTCTCGCGCACCGCCCGCTTCTCGACCTCGGTGGTGCCGTAGGGGATGCACACGACCATGCGCGGGGCGATGAAGCTCTTCCCGCCGTTGACCCGCTCGATGAAGTGCCGAAGCATCTGCTCGGTCACCTCGAAGTCGGCGATCACCCCGTCCTTGAGCGGGCGCACCGCGGTGATGTCGGTCGGGCAGCGCCCGAGCATCGCCTTGGCCTGGGTGCCCACCGCGACGACCTTCTTGTTCCCCTTGCGGTCATGGTGGATGGCGACGACCGACGGCTCGTTGCACACGACGCCGCGGCCCTTGACGTACACCAGCGTGTTCGCGGTGCCGAGGTCGATTGCCATGTCCTGGGAGAACAGGCCGAGGAGGGAATTGAACATCTGGGGCTCCCGGGGAGGGACGACTTCGGGGGACGAGGTCGAGGGGAGTACAGGCTATCGCTTTTCTCTTGACTTGCCAAGACCTTCGGTGGGTTTTTGGGCGCCAGCGTCCCGACGCACTCCGAGCCACCCGTCGCAGGCGCAACGATCGTCACCGCGCCGGCGGACCGTCCCGGCGCGGACGACGATTTCTTGATAGCCGCCGGGCCCGGAGTCCTGCATGTCGCTCATCGAGAACCTGCGCAACAGCACCGAGAGCACCAGCACCCGCTTCCTCATCGGCGTGGTCGTGCTCGCCTTCGTGATCGCGGGCGGGTCCAGCTCCCGGCAGGGGTGCGCCGGCGGCATGGCCGCCACGGTCAACGGCGAAACCATCAGCATCCAGGAGTTCGACCGGGCGTTGCGCAGCAACTTCCAGCGCGCGGGTTCGGGCCTGGACGACGCGCAGCGCGCCGAGCTGCAACGCTCCACGCTCGACCAGCTCGTGCGGCAGCGGGTGCTCTTGCAGGAGGCCCGGCGCCTCGGGCTCGCGGTCTCCGACGCGGAGCTCGCCCGCTCGATCAAGGCGGTCCCCGCCTTCCAGAAGGACGAGAAGTTCGACGAGAAGACCTACCTCGAGCGCCTGGAGCGCATGAGCTACTCGCGCTCGGAGTTCGAAGCGATGCAGCGCGAGCTGCTCCTGCTCCAGAAGTTGCAGGAGGTCGTCGCCCGCGGTGCGCTGGTCACCGAGGCCGAGGTGCGCGCGGCGTGGCAGAAGGAGAACACCCAGGTCGATCTCACCTTCGTCCGGTTCCCACCGGCGGAGTTCCTGGGCGACGTGGTGGTGTCCGACGCCGATCGCGACGCGCTGCTCACCGCGCGCGCCAGCGACATCGAGGCCCGGTACAAGGCCGACTACGAACGCAGCTACAACCTGCCCAAGCGTTACCACCTGCACGCGGTCCTCCTCCGCACCGACATCGGCGGGGTCGACAAGGCGGCGGTGCAGGCCCGCGCCGAGGCGATCGCGGCTCAGGCCAAGGCCGGCTCGGACTTCGCCGACCTCGCGCGGCGGTGGAGCGAAGACCTCTCGGCAAAGGACGGCGGCGATCTCGGCGTGCTCGCCGCCGACGCGCTCGACCCCGCGCTGGCCACCGCGGCCGACGCCACCGGCGCCGGCAACATCTCCGCCGTGGTGGAGACCGGGCGCGGCTTCCAGGTGCTCCGCGTCGAGTCGATCGAGGAGGCCCACGTCATCCCGCTCGAAGAGGCGCGCGCGCAGATCGCCGTCGACATGCTCAAGCTCGAGCGGGTCGACGCCGTGGCGTCGGAGTACGCGGCGCGGGTGCTCTCGGCGTGGTCCGCCGGCGGCGTGCTGCCGCGTGAGCTCGTCGACGCCAAGGGGCTCCCGGTGGTGGAGACGGGGCGCTTCAGCCTCGGCGACGACGGCGTGCCCAGCCTCGCCGACGGGCCAGCCGCCGCCGAGCTCCTGGCCGCCGTGGCCAAGGCGAAGTCGGGCGAGGTCCTCGCCGCCCCGTTCACCATCAAGGGCATCACCTACGCGGTGCAGGTGGTCGCGCACGACGCGCCCGCCGAGAGCCAGTACGCCGACGGCGCGCGCATGATCCGTGCGCGGTTGGAGTTCACGCGGCAGCAGTCGTACTTCTCCGCGTGGATGGCGAGCCTCGAGAAAGAAGCCGACGTGGTGCGCTACTACGGCGAAGGCTGACCCGAGCCGCGGGCGCACGGTTCGCCGCGCGCCACGCGCCGGCTTCCGCCGCCTTCCCGGCCGGTCGCGGCGGGGCGCCCGAACGGAGGTGCGAGAAGGCCGCTGGGAATTGTGCGCCCCTGTCTTCCCTTGCACGGCGGGTCGTGCTAAGAAAGTCTTGACGCGGCAAGAGCTCCCCTGAGCTTCGGCTCAAACTCTCGCCGGGTCTCATCGGAGGACGGACAGGCTCGCGTGTCGCGGAAGTAGAACGCTCTGCAAATCTGCTGTTTTGACGGTGTACGGCGCGGAGCAAGCCGTCCATCGAGCTGAAGTAGGCTCCCGCGCGAACCTGTCCGTCCTCTCCTGGTGCACCATGGCCGACGGCAGCTCCCTCCCCGATCGCAGGCGTCCGAGCGCGCTCCCCGCGGGCGGCGACCTTGCGCGTGTGCTCGGCGACGGCGCGTTGGCGCTGGCGTGGCGACTGATGAGCCCGGGCGTCCGGGAGCCGTTCTTGCGCGCCGGCGCGGCGGCCCTTCCGCGGCTTCGTTACCGCGCGGACGACGGGTGGGCGGCCGACCTGTTCTACCTGGCCGCACCCCCCGGGGCCTCGGGCGAGCCGGTGCTCCTGGTCCACGGCCTCGGGGGCACCCACCGGGACTTCGCGTTGGAGGCTGGCCGCGGATTTGCCGCTGCGCTGCACGCGGCGGGCTTCGCGGTGTACCTGCTGGAGCACCGCGGCGATCCGTGCGCGGTACCGCCCGCCGACGCGGCACCGTTCTCGGTCGACGACATCGCCACGCGCGACCTGCCGGCCGCGGTCGACCGGGTGCTGGAACACTCCGGGCACGAGCGTGTGCTCTTCCTCGGGCACGGCCTCGGCGCGCAGCTCTGGTGCGTGGCGCGTGCGCTGGGTGCCGAAGATCGGTTCGCTGCGAGCGTGCTCGTGGCGCCGGCGGTCCGCTTCACGCCCGCGGCGTCGGCGCTTCGTACCGCGGGCCTGGTCGCGCACCTGCTCCCGCCGGGCTGGGCGCTCCCCGCGCGGCGCGCCCAGCAGATGTTCACCCCGTGGGTGGCGTCCGGGGCCGACGTGGCCTCCCCCGACACCGACGGTGCCCGGGCCCGCGGGCGCCTCCGGCACGGCGCGGCCGACCTGCACGGCGGCGTGGTGCGGCAGCTCGCGCGGTGGGTCACCGAGGGGGCGCTCACCGACGCCACCGGGCGCCTGGACATCGTCGCGGCGCTCCGGCCGGCGTTGGTGCAGGTGGTTTTGCCGAGCGCAGACCCGGCGTGCCCGCCGGGCGCCGCCGAGCCGCTCATCGTGCGGCTCGGGGCCGACGTGGTCGACCTTCCCGCCGGGTTCGGGCACCTCGACCCCCTGCTCGGGGAGCACGCGCCCGAGGTGGTCCACGCGCCGGTGGTGGCGTGGCTTTCGCGCCATCGCCGCCTTACGCACACACGACATGTCTGATCAAGACCCGCCGACCAACCCCGCGATCGTCCCCCCCGTCCCGGCCCCCGCCGCCGCCCCGCCCCCGGGCCGACGGCCACCGCGCCGGGCCGCGCGCCTGGTGCTGGGCATCGCGCTCATCGGTGCGCTCACGCTCACCGCTGGCGTGGTGGGCGCGATCATCCTGATGCAGGACGAGTTCACCCCCGACGTCAAGGACGGTTCGTACCTCGAGGTCAAGCTCGACGGGTCGCTCCACGACGCGCCCGGCGAAGGCGGCATGGTGCTCGATCCGGCCGACTTTCCGCCGCTGTTGACCGAGGCCGCCGCCGACATCCGGCGCGCCGCCACCGACGAGCGCATCACCGGCCTGTACGTCGAGGTGGAGTCGATCTCGGTCGGGTGGGCCGCCGCGGGCGAGCTGCGCGCTGCGATCGCCGCGTTCGTCGCCGCCGGGAAGCCCTGCCACGCGTGGGCCGATGCCTACGACAACAAGGCCTACTACGTCGCGAGCGCGTGCAAGGACGTGTACGTGTCCCCCGCGGGCCTCATGCTCGTCAACGGGTTCTCGATCACCAACGAGTACTACCTGGGCACGTTCGAGAAGCTCGGCGTCACCGCGAACTTCGAGCACGTGGGCGACTTCAAGAGCGCGGTCGAGCCCTACCAGCGCACCGAGCCGAGCGAAGCCGCCAGCGTCGCGATGGACACCATGCTCGACGGCCTGTACGCCGAGCTGCTGGACGGGATCGCGGCCGGTCGCGGGGTGCCCCGCGAGACCGTGGTGGGCTGGGTGGACGACCCCCCGATCACGCCCGACGCCGCGATCGCCCGCGGGATGCTCACCGGCAAGAAGTACCGGGACGAGGTCGCCGACGGCCTCGCCGGCGAGGAGCGCACCGAGCTCGACGACTACCACGAGCCCGCCAACCCCTTCGCCTCCGCCGCCAAGACCATCGCCGTGGTGCACGCCGACGGGGCCATCGTGTCCGGAGAGTCGGGCGCGCCGATCTTCGGGGGCTCGATGGTCGGCGACCGCACGCTGGTCGAGACGATCGACGATCTGCGCGAAGACGACGACGTCGCGGCGGTGGTGCTCCGCGTCAACTCGCCGGGCGGGAGCGGCCTTGCGTCGGACAACATCTGGCGTGCGCTGGTCCGGCTCAAGGAAGCCGACAAGCCCCTGGTCGTCTCGATGGGCGACTACGCGGCGAGCGGCGGGTACTACATCGCCGCGCCGGCCGACTGGATCGTCGCCGGGCCCGCCACGCTCACCGGCAGCATCGGGGTCTTCGGCGGAAAGATGAACCTGGCCGGCATCTACGGCAAGATCGGCATCACCACGCACACGTGGCGCCGCGGGGCGATGGCCGACCTCTTCTCCCCGATCGCCGACTTCTCCGAGCCCGAGCGCGCGCGGTTCCGCGAGTTCCTCGAGACGTTCTACGACATCTTCCTCGCGCGGGTCGCGGAGGGTCGCAAGATGGAGCGCGACGCGGTGCACGCCGTGGCCCAGGGGCGGGTGTGGACGGGCACGCAGGCCAAAGAGCGGGGCCTGGTCGACGAGCTCGGCGGCCTCGACGCGGCCATCACCAAGGCGCGCGAGCTGGCCGAGGTGGGGGCGGACGAAGAGGTGCAGGTGGAACGTTTCCCCAAGCGCAAGACCTTCTTCGAGCAGCTCTCGGAGGACCTGGAGCAGTCGCGGATGCCCGCGGAGGCCCAGATCCCCGAGGTGCGGCGGGCGTTTGCCGAGCTCGAGGTGCTGGATCGGGTGCTCGCCGATGGCGGCGTCGCGGCGATGATGCCGCAGCGGGTCGAGGTGGAGTGACCGGCGCGGCGGCTACTTGCCGCCGGTGCCCTCGACCTGGATGACCCCGAGCTCGAACTGACCGGCGGCAAACGTGCTCAGCGCACGGTTGACGCCCTCGAAGCCTTCGCTGTCGGCCACTTCCAGGCCGGCGACGCCGACCAGGTAGTTGCTGCCGCGGACGAACGCTTCGCCGGGGATCTCGACCTCGGTGACCACCTCGGCGTCCTCGGTGTTCAGGGCGTAGGCTTCTTCGACGTCGGCGGGCAGGCTGTCCCACGTGAGGATGTCGTGGTCGATGTCGTAGACGGCCGCCACGACGTGCTCGAACTCGCCCTTGTCGAGCTCGAGCGTCATCGGCTTGCGGGCGCTGTGGGACTCCGGAAGTTCGAACTCCGGCGCGCCGGGGGCCTTGACCGAGAGGACGCCGGTCTCGCCGGCGATGTCGAAGCTCACGTTCGCGGTCTGGCCGGGCTCGTAGGAGAGCCCGTCGAAGCTGTAGACCCGGTACTCGCCCGGCCCTTCTTCCGAGAACTCGATGCGCCCGGTCTCCGACGAGGTGAACCGAACGTCGGCGCCCGACACGGGCGACTCGCCGAGATCGGACGCGTCCTGCACCTCGGCCAGGAAGACCTTGCACAGGGCGGAGTAGAAGTCGGCGTCGTCGGGCAGGGTGACGAACGGCGGGATGTCGGCCCCGAGGAAGATGCCCTGGGCGACGGTGGTGTCGCCCAGGCCGTCGACCACGTTGGACGCCGCGTCGAGCTTCTCACAGCCCGGGAGGAGGAACGCGAGGAGCAGCCACATGCGCGCGGTCTACCACAACCGACGCCACGCGCAAGCGCCGGCTTGACGAAGGCCGGAGCGTCCCTTAGAGGGCGGCCCCGACGAGACCTCCGGAGTTCCCATGGCTTCCAAGACTGCCCAGACCACCCTGCGCCGCGAGCTGCGCCAGAAGAACGCCGGTCGCAAGGACCGCAACGCGCGCGCGAACAAGGGCACCACGCCCGTGTTCCCCGTGCACACCCCCGAAGCCGACGCCAACGCGGCGGCCAAGGGCACCAAGTAGGCGCTGCACCGCTGGGCTTCACCAGCGGAAGAAGCGCGCCGTGTTCGCTGTGGTCTGCGCGTCCAACGCGGCCGGGTCCTCGCCACGCAGGCGGGCGATCTCGGCGAGCGTGTATGTGACGTAGGCGGGTTCGTTTTTCTTGCCGCGGTACGGCACCGGGGTGAGAAACGGCGCGTCCGTCTCCACGAGCAGGCGGTCGCCGGGCACCTCGCGGGCGACGGCGTGCATCTCGGTGGCCGACTTGAAGGTCACGATGCCCGGAAGGGAGATGTAGCCCCCCCGCGCCACGATGGCGGCCATCTGCGCACGGTCACCGGTGTAGCAGTGGTAGAGCACGCCGCCCTCCCACGCCGCTTCGTCGTCGAGGATGGCGAGCGTCTCGCCGGCGGACTCGCGGTCGTGGATGATGACCGGAAGGCGAGCCGCCCGCGCTGCGCGGAGCTGCGCCCGGAACACGGCGCGCTGCTGGTCGCGAGGGCTCTTGTCGTAGTGGAAGTCCAGCCCCATCTCGCCGAGCGCCAGCACCTCGGGCGCGGCCGCCAGCGCGAGCAGCTCGGCGAAGCGCGCGTCGGTGTACTCCGAGGCGTCGTGCGGGTGCAGGCCCACGGCGCAGCGTACGTCGGCGTGGCGGCGGGCCACCGCCACGGCGCGGTGCGCGCTCTCGAACCCGTAGCCGCTGCCGACGGTCAACATGCGCGACACGCCGGCCGCGCGGGCGCGTGCGATCGCGGCGTCGACGCCTTCGTCGCCGCCGTAGACCCCCGGGTCGAGGTGGCAGTGGGAGTCGATCATCGGGCGGCCGAGAGCTCGAGGTTGAGCTGGGTGAGCAATGCCTCCAGCACCACCCGACCGTTCACGTTCAGCCGCAGCCGATCGCGCGCGGTCGCCACCGCGAGGCCCATGCGACCGATGCCGCCGGGCCACAACGCGCGCCCCCAGCCCTCGAGGCGGGCCCGGCCGGCGGGGTGGGCCAGGCCCGCGTCGCGGCCGTTGGCCAGGCGTGCTGCGTCGCGCAGGAGCTCCTCCAGCAGGTCGACCGCCAGGGCGGCGCGGCTCACGCCTTCGTCCTTCTTGCCTTCGGCCTCGGTCAGCGCGAAGGCCTTGCCGAGGGGTTGGCCCACGGCGTCGAGGAGGGCGCCGCGCAGCGCGTCGCGGGCGGCGGCCTCGCCCGCCGCGAGGCGGAGCGCGAGACCGGGAGACCCACCGGATGCCGCCGCCATGGCGCCGTCGAGGCCCCGCCCGGCGAGCCACGCCTCCAGCTCGGCCTCGGGGACCGGGCCGAAGCGCACCCGCTGGCTGCGGCTACGGAGGGTCGGCAACAACGAGGCCACGCGCGCGGTGACCAGCACGAACTGCGTGCCCTCGGGGGGTTCTTCGATGGTCTTGAGGAGCGCGTTGGCCGCCTCCTCGTTGAGCGCGTCGACCGGGTCGAGGACGACGAAGCGGCGCCGGGCGCTGTGCCGCTGGAGCTGCAGCGCCCGGATGAGGTCGTGCGCCTGGTCGACGCTGATGATCGGCGTGGCGCGGTCGGGGTCGGGGCTGACGACGATGAGGTCGGGATGGGTGCCGGCGGCGAGCAGGTGGCAGCTGCGGCAACTGCCGCACGGGCGCATCCAGCCTTCGCAATTGACGTAGGCCGCCAACCAACGGGCGAAGGTGGCCTTGCCGACGCCCTCGGGGCCTTCGAGGAGGTACGCGTGGTGCAGGCGCCCCTCGTCGGCGGCCCGGACGAGGCGCTCCTGGACCGCGAGGTTGCCGACGAGCGGGAATGCGGGGGGCACGGTGCCCCATTACCATGCCTGCCGATGGATGCCCTCGCCGAGTGGAACGCCGCCGCCGCTCGACTGCCGCGGCCCGGCTTCCTGGACGAGGTGGTCGCCGCCGGCGCCATCCACGGCGGCGGCCCGGTCTGCGTGCACCGCACCCCGTGCCTGCTCGACGCGCGCGCGGTGCGGGCGTGGCAGCGGGTGCTCCCGCGGATGCACCGACTGCTTTCGGGGGTCCGCGCTGCGCTTTTGGCCGACCTCGACCGGGAGCACGAGAGCCTCGCGGCCCGCATCGGCATCCCGCTCGACGCCATCGGCTGGGCTCGCCTCGACCCCGGGTTCGCGGCGGTCGCGCCGTTGGCTCGCCTGGACGCCTACGTCGTGGGGGGCGTGCCCCGGTTCTTGGAGCTCAACGCCGAGTCGCCCGCCGGGATGGGCTACGCCTCGGCGCTCGGCCCGCTCTTCCTGCGCGACCCGGCGGCGGGCGCGGTCGGGCCGCTCCAGTTCCAGGACCCCGTTCCCGAGGTCGTGTCCGCGGTGCGGGCGCTGTCGACCGCCTGGGCGCACGCGCGGCGCCACGGTCCCGACGACCCGCTGATGCGCAACGATCGTCGGCCCACGGTGGGCATCGTCGACCATCCGGGGGTCGCCACGGCGCCCGAGTTCGACCTCCTCGCCCGAGCGTTCCGCCGCGCCGGGCTGCCGACGTTCGTCGCGACGCCGGGCGACCTGCGCTTCGACGGGGACCGCCTGTACGCGGGCGGCGAAGCGCTCGATGTGGTCTTCCGCCGCCTGCTCGTCGCCGACCTGCGCGCCGATCCGGTCGGGTGTGCGCCGCTCCTGCAGGCCTACGCCGCCGGACGCGTGTGCATGATCAACTCGCTGCGCACGGTGCTGTTGCACAACAAGGCCATCTTCGCGCTCCTGCACGACCCGACCTTCCCGATGGCCGAAGCCGACCGCGAGTTCGTCCGGCGGCACGTGCCGCTGACCCTGCGGCTCGACGACGCGGCGCGGGAGCGGGTGCGCCGCGCACCGCAGGACTGGGTGCTCAAGCCGGCCGAGTCGCACGGTGGCAAGGGGGTCGTCCTCGGGTGGCAGGCCGCCCGGGCGGCGTGGGAGCGGGAGGTCGACACCGCGCCGGGCGCCATCGTGCAGGCCCGGGTGCCCGCGCCGCGCGCCGCCTTCTTCGACGCCCGCGACGGCCGGGTGCACCAACGGGTGGTCGACCTGGGCCCGTTCCTGGCCTTCGGGAAGCACGCCGGGTTCTTGTGCCGCCTCGCCGAAGGCGAGTTGGCCAACGTCAGCGCGGGCGGCGCGAGCCAGGTCCCGGTATTCTCCACCCTTCCTCCGAGGTCCTGATGTTCCTGTTCCTGGTCGCCCCGCTCTTCGCCGCCGATCCCCCGTGGTGGACCGAGGCCGGCGTCACCCGCGGCTCGGCGCTGTACGGCAAGGCCCAGGCGCGCGACGCGCAGGCCTACGAAGCGGTCCAGAAGTCGCTCGCCAGCGCCCGCAAGGCCGTCGGCGACCTGGAGCTCGGCACGGCGCTGCTCGCGGCCGACGCCGGCAGGGACGCGTACCTCGCTGAGCTCGACCGTTCGCTCAGCGGGCAGTTCCTCCGCCTCCAGAAGCACGTGGACCTGCTGGGCGCGGACTACTCCCGCGTCTTCGGCGCAGCGGTCGAGCGGGCCCTGCCGGGGATCGCCGCGGGCGGGACGGTGATCCAGTGCACGCAGGTCTCCCAGGTCGAGGCGATGCTCGGCAAGGGGCCGAAGTGCCCGGGGCCGGACGTGTCCGGCAAGGTCGCGTCCGCGATCGACGCCGACCCGGCGCTCCAGTCGCAGGTGGCGTCCATCTTGTCGGTGGACTGGCCCACGATCGTGGTCGAGGGCAAGGTCCAGGCCGGGGCGCCGCTCACCGGCGGCGAGCGCTCGGTGTCCGCGGCGGAGGTGGCGCGGGCGTTGCGCGGGGAGGAGTTGACCGCGCTGGACGACGCGCGCGAGGCCGCGTTGGAGCAGCTCGCCGAAGCGCTCGACGGCGACGACAAGGTGGCCAAGGCGGCGGCGATCACCGAGGGCGAGGCGATCGCGGCGCGGTGGCGGGCCGGCGTGGCGGAGGTCGGCAAGAAGTTGTGGCCCGACGTGAAGAAGAAGCTCGACAAGGCGGCCAAGAAGGGCGGCCCGGTGGCGGTCGCCCTGTGCGCGAACCCGGCGAGCCTGGGCGGGTGTGGCGTCTCCGACGCAACTTCGGCGGTGGTCGAGGTCTTGACGGCCAACTGACGAACCCGCTGTCACACCGATGGCAACGTGCTTCTTGTGTTGAAAACGCAAAAAGCGAAAGCAGAGAATTCGCGTCGCACGATCGTGTGCTAGTCCGGTTACGAACCCGGGGCGAATCCATGGCTACCGTCTGGTCCCTCGTTGCGCTTCTCGGCTGTTCGGAGTCCTTCTCCGCGGCCGGCCTCGCCGCGGGCGGCGCCCCGACCACGGGCGACGACGCCGCCGGGGACGACTCGGGCGTCGACACCGCCGGGTCCGACACCGCGGCGGCCGACGACGACAGCGGCGAGGTTGCGGAGGGCGACTGGCCCTCGGCGTGCACGTCGTGGGCCGAGCCGGAGCAGACCGGCACCGTGGTCGACGGCAGCCTCGACGAGCTCAGCGGGGTCGCGGCCTCGTGGCGCAACCCGGGCGTGCTCTGGGTGCTCGAGGACCACGCGGGGCCCAACACGGTCTTCGGCCTGGACCCGTCGGGGGCCACCGTGGCCTCCATCACGCTCGAGACCACCACCAACAACGACTGGGAGTCGTTGGCGGTCGGTCCGTGTGGCGACACCACCTGCATCTTCGTGGGCGACATCGGCGACAACGATCACGACCGCCCGTGGCATGGGGTCTTGCGCATCCCCGAGCCCGAGGTGCTCGAGGACAGTACGCTCACCCTCGCCATCACGCCCGACATCTTCCCGTACGTCTTCCCCGACGGCGCCTGGGACAGCGAGGGCATGGCCGTCCTTCCCGACGGTCGGCCGGTGCTCTTCTCCAAGGAGTACGACACCGCGCAGACCAGCGCGTACGCGTTCCCGATCCTGGTCCCCGACTCGACCACCACGCTGGAGTACCTGGGCCGGTTCTCCACCGGGGTCGACGGCGACACCGGCGCGGCCGCGGTCACCGGGGCCGACCTCTGGCCCGACGGGGAGCGCTTGATTCTGCGCACGTACGGCCACATCTGGGAGTTCCCACTGTCCGACGGCGACCTGTCCACGGTGGACGCCGCCGCGAGGGTGGAGCGGTCGACCGGGGAAGAGCGCCAGGGCGAAGCGATCAGCTACGATCCGATCGCCCGCACCTTCGTGACGGTGTCCGAGGGGGTGAACCCCCCGCTGTGGCGCGTCGGCTGCGCGGACTGAGCGCGGTCACTTTCGCAGCTCCACCGCCAGGCTGAGGTCGGGCAGCGTCCGGTCGGGGCTCCAGTCCCCGCGGAGCACGGCGGAGGAGCAGCCGTCGTCGTAGCCTATGCGGGCGCTCGCGCTCGGGGTGTCGCCGAGCGCGAGGCCTTGAACCACGCCGCCGCCGAGCACGAGCCTTCCCGGGTGCCAGGTCAGGTCGCCCCAGGCGACCGCGGTGTCGGCCACCGCGAGCACGCCGGCGTCGACCGCAAAGCGACCGGTGGTGCGCACCGTGAACACCTGCCGCTCGGGCGCCAGCTCGGCTCGCCCGGTGGCCCCGCCGCCGGCCGCCTCGATGGCGAGCGTGGGGTTCCACGCCCCGTCCCACAAGGCGGCGACCTCGCCGCGGAGCACCACGCCGCCCACGGCCGTCTCCGCGCGCAGGTCGGGGCCGACGCCCGGGAGCTGGCCGGCCCACCGCGCCGCGTCGGGGCTGGCGCCGCGTACGCCCGCGGAGAGTTGCCAGCGGCGGTCGCCGGCCTCGAGCCAGAACGGGACGGCCGCACGACCCTCCGCGAAGCCGACGACGCCCACCTCGCTGCGGCCGTCG
>SXOM01000629.1 GCA_005776735.1 Pseudomonadota bacterium | reverse complement strand
CGCGACCGGCCGCTGCGAGCGGCCGAGGCGGGCGCGCCTCGCGCGGCCGCGCGGGCGCTACCCCGGCGTCTGCGTCGGGTAGCCCTGCGCGACCCACGCCATCGTACCCCCGGCGACGTTGATCGGCTTGTGGCCGACGCCGGCCAGGAACGCCGCGGCGCGAGCGGACCGGGCCCCGCTGCGGCAGATGATGTACACGTCCTTGCCCTTGTGCGCCGCAAGCTCCCCGTGGCGGGCCTCGAGGTCCGGGAGCGGGAGCAGGATCGCGCCGGGGACGTGCCCGGTGGCGTGCTCGTCGGGGTTGCGGACGTCCACGACCGTGGCGCCGCCCTCGACGGCCGCCTTCAGCGCGAGCACGTCGACCTCGCGCGGCTCCGCGGGCGCCATCGCTTCGGGGGTGGCGGCGACGGTGCGGTTCACGAGGTCTTCGAGCGCGGCCGCGCCGCGCCAGCCGACGTCGGCCGCCACGACCGTCTGCCCCTTCATGCCGACGACGAGCGGGATGCTCTGCACGCGGAACGCCTGGGCGAGCGCGGGCTCCTCGTCGACGTTGATCTTGCAGATGCGCACATCGGCGCGGCGCGCGGAGAGCTGCTCCATCGCCGGCGAGATCGCGCGGCACGGGCCACACCATTCGGCCCAGAAGTCGATGATCACGGGGAGCGGACTCTCGAGCACCTGGGTCTTGAAGGTCTCGGTGGTGACGACGGTGACGGACATGCGGGGTTCCAGGGTTGTGGGTTCGGCGGGACGATGCGCCGGCCGACCAGAGTGTTTCACACGCGGTCAGTACGCGAACGCGTAGTAGGTCGCCCCGGTGTCCATGAATACCATCGGGTCGCTGTCTTGTTGGACCTGGTCCACCCCGAGCGCGGGGATGTCGTAGTGGCGTGGCACCCACCCGTAGGCGGTGTGGTACAGGAAAATCACGTTCTCCATCGCGTACGCGTGCCCCGCGTAGAAATACAGGTAGGTCTCGGCAAACCCCCAGCCGAGGAGTTCGTCCTGGCCGGCGGCGCCCCACCACACGGTGCTGACGTCCTCTTCGGCGAAGACCCCCGGGCGGACCAGGTCTTCGCAGTGGTCCCCGACGGTGCCCCCGCCGGCGTAGTGCGTACCATACGCGAAGGTACAGTCGGGGCACCCGGGCGGCGCCGGGTCCCCACCCGCGTGCACCGCGTTGATCGAACAGCCCCAGCTCCCGTTCCCGGTCGTCACCCCGAACCCGTAGATCACCTCGACCCCGTCGCCCCGCTGGGCCATCGACCCGTGGAACCCAGCCGAAGCGCCCACGATCCACCCGCTGTCCTCGACGGCCGGGCCGCCGGGTTTGCAGTCCGGGTCGGCGCGGTCGGTCCGCAGGTCGCAGTCGTTGTCTTCGCCATCGTCGCAGTCTTCGGGCAATCCTGCGTTTCGGACGGCTGCACGATCGTCGCAGTCCTCTTCCGCCGCGAACCCGTCGCCGTCGGCGTCGCACTCCCCATCGGGCACGCCCTCGCAGGGGTCGGGCTCCGGCGTTCCACACGCCACGAGCACGGACAACCAAGCGGCAGCACGCACGGCAACCCCCCCCGGAACCGTACACCATCCGGGCCACATCCGCGCGGGGAGTCGCGCGGCGCGCCGGCCTCGGATTCCCGAGCGGACGGTCGCGGCGCCGCGCCCCTGAACGTTCAGGGCTCGCGCGCGAGGTCGGCGAGCCCGGGGGCGAGGACCTCTTGCAGGCGCTTGCGCGCGCGGAACAGGCGCGTGCGCACAGCGCCCGAGGTCATGTCCACCTCGGCGGCGATGCGCTTGCTGTCCCACTCCTCGGCCTCGGCCAACAGGAGGATCGCGCGGTCGACCGGCGCCAACGTCGCCAGGGCCGCGGCGAGCTGCTCGTTGAGCTCGGCCCGCTGGGCCATGCGCTCGACCGTCGGCTCCATCGCGATCGGCTCGATCTCCGTCGAGTGAAGGGCCGGGTCGTTCTTGCGCCCCCGTCGCATCTTGGCGCACGCATTGGCGACCATGCGGATGACCCACCCCTCCACGGAACCTTCGCCGCGCCAGTCGCCGAGGTGCTTGCCGGCGGAGAGGAGCGCGTCCTGGACGGCGTCCTCGGCGTCGGCGCGGTTGCGGCAGTGGCGCTGGGCCACCGCCATGAGCCGGCTCCCGTGGCAGGTCACCAGTTCGTCGAGGGCGCGGACGTCGCGCGCACGCACCAGCGCCGCGAGGCGCTCCGGACTACAGGCGTTCGCGGCCATCGCCTAGCCCTTCACCACGAAGCCGACGAGCTTGTCGGGCACCACGATCTGCTTGAGCACGACCTGGCCCTCCAGGTAGCGGGCCACGTTCTCCACGGCACGGGCGGAGTCCAGCAACACCTCCTTGGCGGCGCCGCGCGGCGCCTCGAAGGTGCCGCGGAGCTTGCCGTTGACCTGGACCGCGATCGTGACGGTGTGGACCACCAGGGCGGCCTCGTCCCACGCCGGCCACGGCTGCCCGTAGATCGAGGTGGTGTGGCCGAGCCGCGACCACAACTCTTCGGCGACGTGCGGCGCCCACGGGTGCAGGACGAGCAGGAACTTCTCCGCCGCCTCCCTCGACAACGGCTGACCCTTGCACAGGTTCACCAGCTCCATCATCTTGGCGATCGGCGTGTTGAACCGCATCGCCTCGATGCCTTCGGTCGCCTCCTTGATCACCACATGAAGCTGCCGGTTGACCTCCGGGGTCACCGCATCCGCGAGCCGCAGCGCGTCGGTCTCTTCGTCGACGAACAAGCGCCACACCCGGTCGAGGAACCGGGCGACCCCCTGCACGCCGGCCGTCTGCCACGGCTTGACCTGCTCGAGCGGCCCCATGAACATCTCGTAGATGCGCAGCGCGTCGGCGCCGTACTGCGCGACGACGTCGTTGGGATTGACGACGTTGTACTTCGACTTCGACATCTTCTCGATCTGCGTCTGGACCGGGGTGTGGGCCTCCTTGGTGAACCACTCCCCCCCCTCGTCCACCACGTCGTCGGGGTGGTAGTACTTCCCCGCCGCGTCCTGGTACGAATACGCCAGGATCATCCCCTGGTTGAACAGCTTCTGGAACGGCTCCTTGGTGTGGACCCACCCCACAGCGTAGTGGACCTTGTGCCAGAAGCGGGCGTAGAGCAGGTGCAGGACCGCGTGCTCCACGCCGCCGACGTACAAGTCGACCGGGCCCCACAAGCGCTCCTTCTCCGGCGAAAACGGCGCGTCGGGGTTCCGCGCGTCCATGTAGCGGAGCCAGTACCAGCACGATCCCGCCCACTGGGGCATCGTGTTGAGCTCCCGCCGCGCCGGCTGGCCGTTCCACGTGGTGTGGACCCAGTCCGTCGCGCGCCCGAGCGGGGGTTCGCCGGTCGCCGTGGGCCGGAAGTCGTCGATCTCCGGGAGGAAGACCGGCAGGTCTTCGCTCACGCACACCGTCCCGTCCTGCAGGTGGACGATCGGGAACGGCTCCCCCCAGTACCGTTGCCGCGAAAACAACCAGTCGCGGAGCTTGTAGCGGACACGCCCCACGCCCTTGCCCGACGCCTCGAGGCGCGCGGTGATGTGCTGCTTGGCCGCCGGAGTCGCGAGCCCGTCCAGCTCGCCGGAGTTGCACGCCACGCCCTCGTCGGCGAACGGGAGCTCGCCGCCCTCGACCACTCGCACCACCGGCAGGTCGAACTTCTTCGCGAACGCGAAGTCGCGCTCGTCGGGGCCGGGCACGGCCATGATGGCGCCGGTGCCGTACGAGATGAGCACGTAGTCGGCCACCCAGACGGGCACCTGTGCGCCGTTGGCGGGGTTGGTGGCGTAGCTCCCGGTGAAGACGCCGGTCTTGTCCTTCTCGCCTGCCGCCGTACGATCACGGTCGGAGCGGTTCTTCGCGGCGGCGACGTACGCCGCTACCTCGGGGTTCTTCGTCAGCTTCTCCACGAGCGGGTGCTCGGGCGCGACCACGCAGAAGGTGGCACCGTACAGCGTGTCCGGGCGGGTGGTGAAGACCACGAGGTCGCCCGCCTCGGTCGCGAACCGGACCTCGGCCCCTTCGCTCTTGCCGATCCAGTTGCGCTGCATCTCGAGGATGCCCGCCGGCCAGTCGAGCCCGTCCAGATCGACCAAGAGCCGCTCGGCGTACTCGGTGATCTTGAGCATCCACTGCTTCATCACCCGCCGCTCGACCGGATCGCCGGTCTCGACGTACCGACCGTCCTGCACCTCTTCGTTGGCCAGCACCGTCCCCAGCGCCGGGCACCAGTTGACCGGAACGTCCGCGAGGTAGGCGAGGCCGCGCTCGTGGAGCTTGAGGAAGATGGTCTGCGTGTGGCGGTAGTAGTCGGGGTGGCTGGTGTCGACCTCGCGGTTCCAGTCGTAGCTGAACCCGAGCCGCTGCAGCTGCTCGCGGAAGTTGTCCGTGTTGCGTCGCGTGATGATCCGCGGATGGATTCCGTCGCGAACGGCGGCACGCTCGGCCGGGAGCCCGAACGCGTCCCACCCCATCGGGTGCAGCACGCGGTAGCCCTTGGCACGCTTGTACCGCACCACGGCGTCGACGGCCGTGTAGCTCTCCGGGTGGCCCACGTGCAGCCCCGCCCCCGACGGGTACGGGAACATCACGAGCCCGTAGAACTTCGGCTTCTCGGGGTCTTCGTCGGTCCGGTACGTGTCGTTGTCGGCCCACCAGGCCTGCCAGCGGGGCTCGATGACGGAGGGGGTGTAACGCACATGGACTCCTGGGCCGGCTCGGCTAACCCCGCGGTCGTGGGCGTGCGATCCGGAGCACCAGGGCGGTGCGCCGCGACCGGCTGGGCGTCGATCGGGGCGGGGGCGCACCGCTCAGGATGGGCGGCGGCGGGCGGGCCGGTCGAGGGGTCGGTGGTCCGGGTGACGCCGGGCCCCGTCCGGCTCGGGACCCCGCAAGCGGGGGCCCCCCCAACCCGGCCACCCGGAGCCACCCGGTCGCAACGTCGCCGGCCGGCCCGCCCGCCACCGCCGACGCACCGCAACCCCGAACCGTCGACGCCACGCCGGCGCTACGCACCGGTGCCGCGCCGGTTCG